>JBJOKO010000035.1:0-12741 GCA_046046035.1 Bacteroidota bacterium
AGGGACCGGGGGGGGGGTAAATCAAAAGTCAAAAATCAAAAATCAAAAATTAATTTAACAAATCGAATAACTCTTGTGCGTGGGGAGTTGGTACATTTGTGACCCAATGCGGGATTCTCTCGCCGACTACATCAAAAAAATCCGACATCTGAATTCCTTTGGTATTGGTTTTTATTAAAATCAATTTCGCATGCACTCTTCTCATCCGAAGAAAGGCCAACTATTCGACGAGCATCATCTCATTCATGAGCTCTACCATTATCTGCCTGCACAGGCACCATTGAAGGACTTTGTTCATCACAATACACTTCACGCATTTCAATCAAAGCCTTTCAACCAAGCTATTCGCGGGGCTTCTGAAATACTTGGATACAACGTTTCCTTGAATCTAAAAGAATATCGTGACTTATTTGCCCAAGGCAGAATTAATGAAGATATCCTTAAAGAAATTATCAAAAAAAGAAAAGGTGAAAATCGATTGGAACTTTGGTGGAATAAAGTGACCAACAAAGAATTTGATAAAGCTCCTTTGCCTAGAATAGGAAGATTTCGATCTAATTGGAAAAAGAAATTCCAGATTGATCTTGACTCCATGGTCCACCCTCTCCTCTTCCGCCTGCTCTGCAGCTATTTGGACCAAGGTATTTCAATTTGGAAATTCCCTGTTGAAAGTAGAGGATTCCTTTCGTCGCTCCGACGAATAGAAACCACTAGTGCAATAAGCATATTCAAATCAAAGCGAGTACGTGAACTCATTAAAAAACCAAACCTTCGAATGAAGGATGTGCTCGATATTCTAGTTGGTGATGAGAAATATTTTGAGACCTATATTTTCGATCAGCAATTTTCTCATTCCGGTTGGTCTGGTATTGTCTCTTCGATCGAACAATTTCCAGAATCACTTATAGATAAAAAGAAAATCTCCCTTCACGATTTAATCATCGTCGAATGTCTGATGGAGATTGACGCGTTGGATCGTCAAAGAGGAAATGAATGGCAACCTCTTGCTTTTGCAATTGATGAAGAATATGAAGAGTTCTTTGCTCCTGTTACCTACAGCGAACTTCACGAGGTACTTTCATTATGGCAAGAAGCATTTGAATTTACTTATTACGACCAAGTATTTGCGGGAATTCAACAAAAAGACAAACAAAAAGAATCAACTCTTTCTAAACCTTCTTTTCAAGGATTCTTCTGTATTGACGATCGAGAATGTTCTTTCAGAAGATATCTCGAAGAAATAGATACAACATGTAAAACATACGGCACGCCCGGGTTCTTTGGAGTGGAGTTCTATTACAAACCAGAGCATGGTAAATTATACACCAAACTGTGCCCTGCTCCTGTAACACCAAAATATCTTATCAAAGAAGTCGGTTCTCGTGAGAAGCATACCACCGACATTCACTTCTCGAAACACACGCACAAAACACATAGCGGTTGGCTTATTTCGCAAACATTGGGATTTGTTGCTGCTTTCAGATTATTTACTGGTGTATTTCGTCCTGGCGCTGGAACAGTTGCTGCGAGCTCGTTTCGTCACATGGATAAAATCGCTAAACTGACAATTGAACATACTTCAGAACGTCAAACTGAAAATAATTTACAGATTGGTTTTACCATTACTGAAATGGCCGATCGCATTGAAGGCGTATTGAGAAGTACAGGACTCGTAAAAGATTTTGCCGACATCGTCTATATTGTTGGTCATGGTTCTAGCACCATCAACAACCCTCATTATTCGGCATACGATTGTGGTGCATGTTGCGGTCGACCAGGTTCTGTGAATGCCCGAGTATTCTCGGCAATGGCGAATAATATCAAAGTAAGAACATTGCTTCGCGAGCGTGGAATTGAGATTCCTGAAAGCACTCAATTTATCGGTGCTTTGCACGATACCACTCGAGATGAAATTGTTTTTTACGATGAAGATAGTTTGAGCGAAAGCAACAGCGCTTTGCATCAAAAAAATCAAAAGACATTTCATGAAGCACTTGATTTGAATTCAAAAGAAAGATCAAGACGTTTCATGTCTATTGATTCTAGAATGACACCTCAAGATATTCATCAGAAAATTAGACTTCGTTCCGATTCATTGTTTGAACCTCGTCCTGAATTGAATCACGCTACCAACGCGCTTTGTATTGTTGGTCGTCGTGAACTATCGAAAGGTATATTCTTGGATAGACGTTCTTTCCTCAATTCATTCGATTATCGTATTGATCCAGAAGGAAAGTATTTATTGAATATTCTTAAAGCTGCCGCCCCTGTTTGCGGCGGCATCAATCTAGAGTATTTCTTCAGTCGTGTTGATAATACCAAGCTCGGCGCTGGCACAAAACTGCCGCACAATGTAATGGGCTTAATTGGTGTGGCGAATGGAACAGATGGAGATCTTAGACCAGGTTTGCCTAGTCAAATGATTGAAGTACATGATCCGGTCAGACTAATTATTATCGTTGAGCATTTCAATCACGTTATCCTAAATGTTTTGAAAAGTGCTCCTGAAACATTTGAATGGTTTAAAAATGAATGGGTGCATTTGGCCTCAGTAAATCCTGAAACAAATGAAATTTCATGGTATAGAGATGGTGAGTTTCATCCCTACACTCCCCTACTCCAATCAGTACCTCGGGTAAATAATCTCAATGAGCTTATTGAATCCGAACAAGAAAACTTCCCTGTCTACCTCATTTCTTAAATCATGGAATCACTACTTCTCTTATTCATACTTATTCCCCTCATCGGATATCTTATTAGTCTAGTTGCTCCGCCGAAAAATGAAAAAGTGATTTCATTTATCGCTGCGGCAACTGTAGGCTTGCAGTTGATACTAGGAATCGGTTTTACCGTCTATTGGTTCTTCCACCAACATCCATTTATCAATCACCGCGATCTGGTCATTTATAAAACCGAACACTACGAGTTTTTCATTGATTTGCTTTTTGATAAAATCACTGCGGTGTATATGCTTGTAGGAGCATTCCTAACTTTTCTTGTTGCCGTGTATAGCAAGTATTACATGCACAGGGAAGAGGGCTACCGCAGATTCTTTAGTACAATACTCTTCTTCTTCCTTGGTTATAATCTTGTGATCTTCTCGGGGAACTTGGAGACCATGTTCATCGGCTGGGAAATTCTAGGGATATCATCATTTCTTCTGATTGCTTTTTATCGCGATAGATATTTGCCTGTAAAGAACGCCCTCAAGGTATTTTCAATTTATCGAATAGCCGATGTGGGGCTACTTGTAGCCATGTGGATGAGTCATCACTTATGGCATGAGAACATTACATTCGTTACACTTTTCAATCAAGAACTTGTTCACGAACATATTCAAACGCACAGTTTGATTGGCGTAATAATTTCATTGATGTTGCTCATAGCAGCTGCAGCGAAATCGGCGCAATTGCCATTCTCCTCATGGCTACCACGCGCTATGGAAGGTCCAACACCATCCAGCGCAATTTTCTATGGTTCGCTTTCTGTGCATATTGGAGTATTTCTTTTGCTTCGAACATTTCCGTTTTGGGAGCACCAAACATCAGTGAGAATATTATTCGGCATCGTTGGTCTTGCCACAGCCATTGTCACCACTGGCATTGCGCGCGTTCAGTCTTCTGTGAAAAGTCAAATAGCTTACGCATCCATAGCTCAAATAGGAATTATTTTCATTGAAATAGCGTTGGGTTTCGACAATCTAGCACTGATTCACTTTGCAGGAAATGCATTTTTGAGAACATATCAATTACTCGTTTCACCATCTGTGGTGAGTTATCTAATTCGCGAACAGTTCTATACTTTTCAAAAGAAAAAATCATCTGTAGAAACTACTTGGTCCAAACGTTTTGAATACTCATATTACATGCTTTGTTTGAAAGAATGGAACCTAGATTCAGGACTCTATAGATACTTCTGGAACCCTCTGAAATCTATTGGAAAAAAACTAAGCTTCTTAAATGTAAAAAGAGTTCTCTACTTCATCATTCCATTAATGATAGCGGGTGAATTCTTCTTGTATCATCAAGAAAGCCTGCCACCAAAACTTGTTCATATTCTTCCTGTAGTGCTATCATCTGTAGGATTAATTCTTGTTGTAAAATCCTTTGCAGAGCGCAAGGATGTATATCTAAGCTGGTTGTTGGTCATTGTAAATCATTTCTGCATTGCACTCGCAGTTTCATTTAATGAGCATTATGGAATTTTGGAAAATGTGTTGTACTTAAGTGGAATCGTCGTTGGAGGAATCGTTGGCTATTATGCCCTACGTCGCATGCAGCGCATAGAAGGACAAGTTGATCTAAAACAATTTCATGGTCATAGCTACAAACATCCTAAGACAGCGTTTGTATTTTTGATGTGTTGTTTAGGCATGACAGGCTTTCCAATCAGCCCAACATTCTTAGGAGAAGATTTGGTATTTAGTCACATCCACGAAGATCAATTCACCCTAGCTGCCATCACTTCATTAGGATTAATAATAGATGGATTAAGTGCAATAAGAATTTACGCTAGAGTCTTCCTAGGCCCCCACGCGAAGTCGGTGTATGATATGGCCTACCGGAATGGGTAATGCTTCGCAAGTTTGAAGTGTGAAGGTTGAAGTTTGAAGTTTGAAGTTTGAGGTGTGAAGTGTGAAGGTTGAAGGTTGAAGGTTGAAGTGTGAAGTTTGATGTAGGACTATTTTTTGTTTTGTGAAATAGGTCCTTTCTGTGCAGTTTGAACCATGCTTTTGAATAATTTCTTAATCTCGATGGCTTCAGCTAAGAGGCTGTCAACATCAATTTTATATAATTCACTTTTTTGTATAAGTCGAAGCCAATAAACAGTTTCACTTGCCTCTTTTGCTGAAATACTTATTTTAGCAATAAATTCAGGTTTAGAAATGGCTGAGCAAGCTTCTTCATAATTGGCGCCAACACTTGTTCCTGCTCGAAAAAGTTGGCTTGCAAGATCAAATTCTTTGTTGTTGACTAACCAACTTTTCAAAGTAATAATTCGTATAGAAAAATCGAAAAGTCGGGTTTGTAAATTCTGAGAAAAAGAGTTCATTGTTTAAAGTTTCGACAATATTAAATTGAAAAGAAACACAAATATCCTTTTCGATTTTTTCGAAATACTTCAAACCTCAAACTTCATACATCACACTTCAAACTTCAAACTTGCGCTTCGCGCTTCGCGCATCACTCGCCGACTATCTGCGCTCTTAGTCTTTCGCGTTCGGCGCTGTAGAGGATGTCTTGGACGATGGCGTCGTCGACTTTGGAGTAGTAGAGTTTTTGTGAAACTACACTGTGCCATTCTTCCAACTGTTGATTTGGAATAATTGGCTTGGTGATTAATGCAACGTCCATCGACATTTCAAAAGGTGCGGATCTATTCTCATTTGGAATAGCCGTCATGTCTATAAAAATCTTCTTTGGATACTTATTGTCACTTTCAAATGAAATGGTGTATTTGGAGTCGTAATCGAGTCCTAGAGTGAAATCTCCACCCTTAATACGTATTGTATCAGGAGCTAATGTATCCTTTTTCAAAATGATACGAGCCACATCCTTGTAGCGCTTCCCATCTTCATTTGTCATTTGTCCCTCGATCATCAATCCAACATTGGATTGCGCGAAACACACTCCGTTGAGGAGCAATAGAATAGCAATAATTAAGGTTCTCATATTCAAATATACAAAAAACTAGTTACTGGTTACTAGATACTGGATACTGGTTACTGGATACGAGTAACTAGTAATCAGTAACCAGTAATCAGTAACTAGTAACCAGTTAGATCTGCAACTTGAACTTTGAGTCGGCGATTAGGTCGTTGATTAGTTTGATTAGTTTTTTGAATCCTGTCGGGTAGGAACTTTGTCCGCCGGCCACGATTTCGTTTGGTCCATTTTCATAAATGATACCCCATGATGCCAAATAACTCTGATTCGGTTGATCATAGTATTCATGCCAATCTTGTGATTCTAAAAACTCTGTAACGGCTTGCCATTTCGGATTGAATAGAATGCTCACTTCAAATATCATTCTTCCACTACCTTCACCAGATGTAGTATTAAAAGAATACAAATGTCTACTGCTGTAATCAAACACTTGGAGGATGTGTCCGTCCAATAGTATTTCTGCGCGACTCCCGTCACGTGCAGAGATTACCATCTCAAACTTCATAGTATAGCAAGGTTTATGTTCGGCCCAATTTCCGAACAGAACTTCACACAACAAGAATTTTCGCACCCCTCAGACCGCGGCTTAAGCACGGGAACTGGTAACTGGATACTGGTTACTGGTTACTGGTTACTGATTACTGATTACTGGTTACTGGTTACTAGATACTAGATACTGGTAATTAGTAGTTAGTAGTTAGTAACCAGTATTCAGTATTCAGTAACTAGTAACCAGTCGCTAGATGATTCCGGCTTTCTCCATTAGGAAAGTGGCACTTTTGTTTTGGCAAATGCCTTCTCTTAATAGATAATCGAAAACCAATTCTTTGTTGGTGATTTCGACTTCGAAACATTTGTTTGAAAAGAAACTTGGATGTTCGTCGGATATCTTACATACTTCTAAATCATGCGTGGCAATGATGCCGCATGAATTCATTAGATGTAGCTTTTCTAATAACTTCATCGTGCCGTTGCGCTTGTCATCTGAATTGGTGCCGCGCAATATCTCATCGAGAATGATGAAACTGTCTTTCGAATTGTTGTTTTCCACCAAACTCTTCAATCGATTTATTTCTGCGAAAAAATAACTCTGACTGTCGGCCAAGGAATCATCTACTCGCATAGCAACATGTATGTCGCGTGGATTGAGCACGGCACTTTTTGCGCACACAGGAGCGCCGCAATTTGCCAATACCATGTTAATCCCTATCGTGCGCAAGAAAGTCGATTTACCAGACATATTTGAGCCTGTGAGGACTATGAAACGCTGCACATCGAAACTTACATTGTTGCATACACGCTTCGATTCGCGAATGAGGGGATGGCCCATTTCTTCAAATCGCAATTGCTCTGTCTCACTTATTTCAGGGAAACAAAATGCTGGGTTATTGAATTTGAAATTCGCCAAACTATTCAACGCCTCCACTTTGCCTAACACTTCAAACCACTTCTCTACTTCTTTTGCATGTGCTCTCTTCCACTTTAATAAACGGAAAAAACAATGCGCATGAAACAACACAGTTCCATTGAATACTGAAGCTCCCACAAGGTTTTGAACGGAATCCAAATTCTGAATAATAGAGGCCAACTCTTTTATCGATTGTCCCGCTGATTTATCATTCTCCGTTAATTCTTCTTGCAAATTCTGTAATGCATCGGATTGAAACTTCTTTGTTTCAATGCTCTGAATCAACAAGGCGTACTGTTCAAGTGTTCCCTTTATTTTATCAAATGCCAAAAGCTCTGCGCTTATTCTTTTAAAGTAAATACCGAGTATCCCGAGATTGATCACGAATACAAAGGCAGACAAACGCAACGACAAGAATGAGTGCGTAAATATGAATGTGAAAAAACAAATCGCGAACAAAACAGGAAAGAGATAGAGCACTATTCTGCTAACAATTGAAGGCGATACATTTTCTGTCTTCGACCAATTGATGATTGCTTGATACTTATCCGCTTTATCACCAATGATACGCGCTCTGGCCTGAAAGTCCATTCGCCAAGATGAATCGGGTGCCAACTCTTTCACCGCTTCTTGATTCGAGTTAATCTCTTGATTGGTTAATCTGTTTGCGACTAAAAATGCAAGTCGCTTTTTCCCCACATACGTAGCTGTTCGATTCAAATATTGGAACAACGTGTGCATTCCAAAAATATCTAAGTCGCCCGTGTAGTTGTGATTGCGTTCTCTAAACTCAGGGCCACCATCAAAAATGATTGTATTCCCTTCTATGAATTCAATTTCATCTTCCAACACCTTTTGAAGCGATTGCTTAAACTGAAGAACAGCAGCAATCCGCGCTTGCATTCGCAAAAGAAAAATAAACAAAACCACTGCCGCACCAATCAATGCTCCTGTCCAAGCATGACCACCATTGTAGGCATCATACAATCCATATATAAATAGCAAAGCCGCCCCCAATCGGTAAAACCCGAATGCAGTATTGCGACGCTTCAAAAGGCGAACAGCATCGATGATTGGTTGTAAGTTGTAAGTAATAGGTAGTAGGTTTTAGGTGGTAGGTAACAGGTTTGAGTACGAAGTACGTAACCAGTAACTAGTAACCAGTAACCAGTAGTCTGTTCGCCAGTGTTAGCGAGTGCTGGAGGGCTTCTAGGTTTAGTTTATTGTAATTTGTGTTTGCGATGAAATAGTCGACCATCATCTCTGTGGGCATGTTGCCGGTGAGATCGTCTTTGGCCATTGGACAACCGCCAAATCCTTTTAGTGCGCCATCAAAACGACGGCAACCAGCTTTGTAGGCTGAATCAATTTTCTCATGCCATGTATCAGGAGTCGTGTGCAAGTGCGCACCAAACTTCACCTTTGGCAATGATGGAATCAAACTGGTAAATAATTCTGTAATGATCTCTGGAGTAGCAACACCGATAGTATCACTCAAAGCGATGTGTTCGATTCCCAACTCCCTGTGCAATCTTTCGCTCCACGCAATAGCGATATCTGGTGAATACAAATCACCATAAGGATTCCCAAATCCCATGCTGATGTAGACAACCAACTTCTTTCCATTGCGAACACACAACTCTTGAATTTCCTTCACACGATCCAATGATTCTGCAATAGTGCTATTGGTATTGCGCATTTGGAATGTTTCGGAAATAGAAAAAGGATAACCGAGATACGTTATTTCTTCAAATGCACACGCATCATCAGCACCGCGAGAATTGGCTACAATCGCGAGCAGTTTGCTCTTTGTATTATCCAAATCCAACGACCCAAGCACATTGCGAGTATCCTTCATTTGAGGAATCGCTTTCTCACTCACAAAACTTCCAAAATCAATGGTATCAAATCCCACCTTCAAAAGTGAGTTGATATACTCCACCTTATCTTCCGTAGGAATGAAGTGCTTCAAACCCTGCATAGCATCGCGAGGGCACTCGGTTATTTCAATCATAGGGGCAAAAATACGAAAAAGGCTGTTGGCTGTTGGCTTTTGGCTTTTGGCTTTTTTTTAATCTCACCTTTTCCCTTTAGTCACTTCCACAACTAGCCCCTTCGGGGCTTGCTAGTATTTCATCATTCGGATTAACTTGAATGCATTTCTTCATTTGGGTTCACTTGGGTGCATTTGATTCCATTTGGGTTCACTTTATTCCACTATCAAACTACCAAACTACCAAACTATCAAACTACCAAACTACCAAACTTACTAACTAGCCGGCTTCTATCGGTGTTTAGGGTTTTTAGGAGGAAGTCTTGTTTTCGTTTGCTGTAGCCTTTGTCTAGGATGAGCATGGGGCCTTTCCAATCTTGGGCATTGGTAAATTTGAAATAGGTTCGGGATTGTGATTTGGGAAAAATGAGAATGGCCTCGGGATAAATGTGGCGTGTCTCCTTTTTAATAAATTGAAATTGTACCTTCCTCTCTCCTACCGTCACATTAATGATATCTGCCGTGCTATCTATCGCCATGTGCCGAATAGACTGAACCCTGTTTTCAACGAGCATGGATGTCAATTCTTTTTCAAAAAGCTGAGTATCTTTTTTTGAATAAACTTCTACCTGATCTCCTGAGCGCACCGACAGTTGAATTTCTCCCCCCAAACTATGCACGCTCACCTCATTTTGACTCCACTTATTTGCTTTTATACAATAACTATCTACTCCATACAACCCAAGCGAGACAAGGCATATATAGAGAGCTACTTGTCTCCTTCTGACCCACCATTGGAAAAAACCGAACACAAAAACATAGAGCAAAATCATTCCAAAAAAAGAGACAGCTATTCGTTCAATTAATGCCATTGGTAGTTTATCAAAAAAGCCAATTATCATATTCATCCAATGCGTGAACGCTGCCGCGAGATTGATGGAAAGCCACGCCAATGGCTGAAACCAATAACAAGCAAAGAACAATAGTCCAGCATAAAGTATCACTGTTGAAATAGGAATAACAAGAATATTCGCAAATAGAAAATAGGTCGGAAACTGATGAAAATAATATAGACAAAGCGGCATCGTGATGATCTGTGCGGCAATAGAAACGGCACACATCTTCCATATTTCTCGAAGAATATAATGAGGTGAATAATACAAGGCCAACAGCGGTTTCTGGAGTGTCATGATTCCCAGAACAGCCAAGTAGGACAATTGAAATCCAATATTAAAAATCATCATTGGATCGAAAACCAAAAGCGTAAATGCGGAAGACATTAATGTATTGAACGACTCCTTAGACTTGCCAAATTCTTCCGCAATAATGAACCCTGTAAACATCACCGCAGCGCGCAGAACGGAGGGAGAAAAACCCGTGAGTCCTGCATACACCCAAAGGATAATTGCGGGAACTAAAAACCGAATCCATTTTCTTTTTCTTTTCCCAAAACACCGATTCATCACAGGAGTGAGCACGGCATAAACGAGTCCGACGTGCAAGCCTGAAACCGCTAGCACATGCACCACTCCTGCTCTTGAGTAAGACGACATAATATCCGCATCAATCTCAGAAGCTTTACCCCATATCAATGCGGCAAGCACTCCCCTTTCTTCATCAGGAATATTAAAATTATCCATCAAGTGAATCATATTTTCTCTAGTCTGCACCATTCGCCCTTTGAAGGTGGGCGCGAATAATTCAGGCACTACTTTCCACATGCCCGTTTTAGGAGAAAGTATTTTGAAAATCCCTTTTCCAGCGAGGTACTTCTTGTAATCAAAACCAAAAGCATGTTTCGGTTCACTCGGATCCATGAGCTTTCCGCTTACAGCCAATACATCGTCGACCTTGAGATCTAACGCTGTTGAATCAGAATAAAAAAACATCATAACTCGCCCGGTAGTTGGAAACAAATCGCCAATAGAATCGCCACTATAAATCACATCTGCTGGAAAGCGTACTCCGCCTTTGCCCATCACAGGCGCATCGCACACACGCAGCAAGAATGTCTTTTGTTCAGTTGTTCTATGTAGATAATGGAATGGATGCAGTGATGGATTGGATACAATAGCCAACCAATAGCCGAGCACAAACAAATTGAAACTAAGTATTGCCCCTTGAATCCACCGTTGGTTCATTCCAGAGAGTTTCTTCTTCACATGAATGACGACGGTTATTGTAGTTATTACAATAAGCAAAAAACTCAAGAACAACGCATCGGCTGGAAGCAATGCTTTAAGAAAAATTCCGAAAATAAAAGGCAGTCCTATTCTAAGGAATGGTGACCTAGACCAGATTCGAAGCATGTTTTTCAGTGAAAGATTACTTCACAAATAAACGATGATCGAGGTCTTTAAAGTGATGAATTTTCTTTATAAAAAATGCCTTGATTATGCTGCCATTATACAATCCTCTCAAATTGATCTCACCATCTTTTTGTTTCAAAGCTCTGCGGCGTTTGAACATTTTTGGGAAAGAATAATAAAAGCTGAAATGCGCATGCAGCACGGCAAAGAAGTACTTAAAATTTCCTTCTGAAATGAAACGAATACCTGCAACTCCATCCAAAATCATCCTTCTGAGCAATCGAATAGCAACGCTTGATTCGCGATGATTTTTCATAATTAGGAATAAATTATTCCTAAAATTCAAGAATGTCTTATACGGATTCATGCGATCTAGCGTGCCACCACCATAATGGTAAACCACACTTTTGCGACACGCTCCAATACTATATCCTCTGTTCTTTAATCTCCAACACAAATCAATTTCTTCCATGTGTGCGAAGAAATCTTCATCGAGTCCTTCTACTTCGAAATAGGCATCTCTGTAGATAAACAATGAAGCTCCTGAAGCCCAGAAAACTTCTGTGTTTTCGTTGTATTGATTTTGATCTTGATCGAATTCGTAGAACATACGACCCGCACAAAAAGCGTATCCATCTTTATCGATAAATCCACCAGCAGCGCCAGCATATTCGAACCACTCCTTTCTATGAAAATCTAAAATCTTCGGTTGACAAGCGACCATTTTCGGATGTTCATCCATGTATTGTAATACAGGATTAATCCATCCCGGAGTTACTTCCACATCGCTATTCAGAAGAACGAATAATTCATTATTGATTTGACGAAGACCTCTATTGTAGCCTCCTGCAAATCCGTAATTTTTATCCAATTGAATAATTTGGACTTCGGGGAATTCGCTTTTCAAAAGGGCTATAGAGCCATCCTTTGAATCATTATCAATGATATAAATATCTGCCACGTCGCGACTATTCTCCACCACATTGGGCAAGAATTGACGGAGGAACTTTTCTCCGTTCCAATTAAGGATAGCGACTGCAATTCGTTTCAAAATCTGATATTAAGCGGCGCGAAAATAGGGCTTAGTGAGGTGTGTACCACAATTCTTGCAATTCATCGCCACTTTGAGGATCTCTTGACTGCGTATTGCTACTTCTATTCACCTCCGAAGGAGTGTTCATAGTGCGGCTGCTCACAAGGTTGGGCCAGTCATTATTCTTTGGCTCAGCAGGCACATCGCTGTGAAGCAATTCATAATCTTGACCTAATGTAGTGTTTACAAATAAGAACCTTCTATCGTGCAAACCATCATTGGTTTCGTAATAATGCCAAATTTCAAAAGGCCAGTAATCAGGATCATTTGGT
>JBJOKO010000036.1:0-12559 GCA_046046035.1 Bacteroidota bacterium
TAATCTTTATTGAATGTGATCATATCAGGCATTGCACCAGCAGTTACTTGATTGATGAAATTACCATCGCCATCAAGGAAAACAACAAAACCATCAGCTTGTGGATTCGTGTTTTCAATAGCCAAGGCAACCACTCCATTGTGAGCAACAACAGAGTTGATATTACCATATGGAGCCATTGCAACACTGCTAAGAAGAACCGGAGATGAAGGATTAGAGAAGTTCACGATATCCAATTTAGCTCCAATGCTATTGGCAATGTAAAGTCTTTGTGTAGAGTTATCGTAAGTAACGATTTCTGCAGAGTTCGTTCCTGAAGCTCCATTAGAGAAACTAGAAACCAAATTAATATTCAACTCGTTTGTTGGAGTTGGTGCAGTATAATCATTATCCTTAATGAAGATAATTCTGTAATTATTTGTAGCATCAATTGTTGCAAAATCAGCAGAACCAAGCTTAACAATAATTCGTTCAGCTTTTTCAGCGATAGCATCATCAATGATAGAAATAGAAGCATTGAAAACTCCATTTGAAGACGCTGGAATTACTAGAGTGTTCGTCCAAGTATAATCTACGTTTTCAGTAGCATCAGAATAAACAGACAATGTAAATGATACTGTTGTTGGATTTGAAGTGGCATTAGCCATTGTAACCGGAACAGTCACTGTGCCTGCATTTTCATTTACTGTAACAAAATTAGAAGCAGAAGCAATTGATAGATTTCCAAGTGGGCAACTTTCATTAATAGTTCCACTGCAGTTTTCATCTACGATGTTATAACAAATCTCAGATGTTCCTGGATTAACTCCGTTATTCGAGTCATCGCAATCTGTGTTATTTGCAGCATATCCTTCCGGTTGTGTGCAAGATTCTAAAGTAGATGCTGAAGTTCCGTATCCATCGTTGTCATTATCAATATACCATGTAGAACTGTATGTGCAAGAACCATCATTAACTGCAGCAAGTGCATCATAGTTGCAAGCTAAAACATCAGTACAACCTTCAATTGGGAAGCCCGCAAGAATAGCGTCACCTGGTGAGGCAATGTTAGCTGCAACATCTGCACTTACAAATGTCACTTGACCTGCATTGTTACCTACTGAACTTAAAAGTCCAACATTAAGTGCACCAACATTATTTATATCAAAAGTACCATCTGCATTGTATCCCCAAAAGAATGAAGAACCAGCAGTAGCAGCGCCAAAAGAAACACGAGTTACTTCCGTTCCAGCAGCTGTGAAAATAATCACACCATCACCACTTGAAGATAGGCCAATACCTGATCCAGTATAAGTGCCAACTTGAACCGAAGCATCAATTCCCCAGAATGTGCGGAAATCTGTAGCAAAAGTTGATAATGAAGACTCACCAAAAATTACACTTTCACCAGAAGCAATAGATGTAATTCCATTCAAAGCAAGAGATGTTGCGAATGAAAAAGAACCATCGTCAATTTTGAAACCGGTAATATCTGCAGTAGCAGAACCAAGATTCGTAATTTCAATCCAGTCAGCTGTTCCACCTGAAGACATAGCTTCAGTGATTCGAAGAATTACACATGCTTCGTCAATGTTTGTATCACAGTTGTCGTCTGCAGCATTATTGCAAATTTCCAAAGCACCAGGATTAGTTGAGTTTACTCCATCATTGCAGTCTGTGCTATTTGCAACATAACCTACTGGAGATTCGCAAGCCTCAGTTGAGATTGAAGCATTTCCAAATCCATCATTATCCAAATCCGCGTACCAAGTAGTAGCATAGGTGCATGAAGCATCGTCTGTATTGGCATTCGAATCATAATTACATGCTAGAGCATCCATGCAACCTTCGAGGCTAACAATTGTACGTGTATTTGTGCTTGGAGAACCCACGTTAGCCGCTACGTTAGCACTTGTAAATGTGTTTTGTCCACCATTTGTACCTAAAGTACTTATTAGTCCAACGTTTAGAGCACCTACGTTATTTGTATCAAAAGAGCCATCCGCATTGTATCCCCAATAGAATGAAGAACCAGCAGTGGCAGCTCCAAAAGAAACACGTGTTACTTCTGTTCCATCAGCAGTAAATAGGACTGCGCCATCTCCACTAGAAGAAAGGCCAATGCCAGAACCAGAATATGTACCAACTTGAACTGAAGCATCAACACCCCAGAACGTGCGAAAATCAGTGGCAAATGTTGCTGAGCCAGACTCTCCAAAAATTACGCTTTCACCAACAGCGATTGTCGTAATTCCATTTAAGGCCAATGATGAGGCGAAGGAAAACGATCCGTCGTCAAATTTAAAGCCAGTAATATCTGCATCGGTGTCTCCAATATTGGACACTTCAATCCAGTCAGCTGTTCCTCCAGATGACATTACCTCTGTAATGCGAAGAATAGCTTGAGCACTCGAACTCGCGTAAAAGGCGAAAATCGAAGCAAAAAGCAAAGCGATCTTTTTCATTTTTGAATTTGATAGATAATTAAGGACAGCAAAGAACTATCTATTCAAAAAAAACAAAGTTCCCATTACGTTATCGGTATAAAAACCATTTTCAACTTTTGTTACCCCTCTATTAAGAAGAAACAGAAGTCATTTGCAACTCAAACGCAAAGCAGACATGCAACACGTGCTGAATTAACAATTAATTAATCAAAGCCTATCTAATTAGAAAACACTAAAAGACATTCTTTACCGATTCAAAAATCGACCTAGACAAATGCTTTTTAACAGTATTGAATTTCTGATATTCTTTCCAGTAGTCACAATACTGTACTTCATTATCGAACATCGTTTTCGGTGGCTGATATTGTTATTTGCTAGTTGTTATTTCTACATGTGCTTTGTACCTGAGTACATCCTGATCTTGCTAGTTACTATACTAATTGACTACTTCTCGGGAATACTTGTACATCGAAATACTGGAAAAAGACGGAAATTGTATTTGATAGGATCTATTGTGGCCAACGTTGGAATCTTATGCTTCTTCAAATATTATGATTTCTTCATCGGGAGCTTCAATACAATTTTAGGAAGTGATCCAAGTCATCAACTCCCCTTTCTCAATATCCTTCTTCCAATTGGACTCTCCTTCCACACATTTCAATCAATGAGTTATACCATTGAAGTATATCGTGGACACACACCTCCGGAGAAACACTTCGGAATCTTTGCGCTATATGTTTTATTCTATCCACAACTTGTGGCGGGACCTATTGAGCGACCGCAAAATCTGCTTCATCAGTTTCATTCAAGAAAATACTTTGATGTGGAAAAAGTAAAGAGTGGCTTGTGGTTGATGCTTGTTGGATTCTTCAAAAAGATTGTCATTGCAGATAAACTGGCATCATTTGTCAACATTGTATTTGATTCTCCTAATTCGTATTCAGGCGCTCCTGTTGTACTATCTATTATATTCTTTGCCATTCAGATTTACTGTGACTTTAGTGGCTATACGGATATTGCCCGTGGTGCTGCCCGTGTAATGGGCTTTGAATTAATGACCAATTTCAAGCAGCCCTATTTTTCAAAATCACTCACTGAATTCTGGAGTCGATGGCACATTTCGCTTTCAACTTGGTTTAAAGACTATGTGTACATTCCTCTTGGGGGAAATAAAAAAGGAACATTTATTACTAACAGAAACCTCCTAATCATCTTCTTGATTAGTGGCTTATGGCATGGTGCAGCATGGACCTTTATTGCATGGGGCGCAATGCATGGCATATACTCTATTATAGAAAGGACCTGGATGAAAAGCTCCATTTATAAATCTACATTCTCACAAAAAAAGACTGTGGGTACTTTTGGATGGATACTTTCAATGATGTTTGTATGTATAGCATGGGTATTCTTCAGAGCGACTTCATTTGAAAACGCCTCCTCTCTGCTGAAATCAGCATTAAACTGGGAGATTTCTGCAAACAACTTCGCCACTCAATTCAGGGGCATTGGATGGAAACCGTTAGACATGTACATTTCGATTTCACTAGTAATATTACTTTTTACATTTGACTATCTCAATACTCGGAAGAATGTTTTCGTAAGACTTCGCAGCGTTTCGACACCAGTTCGATGGAGTATATATTATGCCATCCTATTTATTTTACTTTTCTACTCAACAACGGATGGAGCTCAAAACTTCATCTATTTCCAATTCTGATGATACGAAAATTCATACTTAGAGGTCTGCTTTTCACAAGTCCAATTTTGTTATGGATTGCCTTTGTTATTATTTCAGATCCTTTCAACTACTTCCATTTAAATAGAGACTTAGATGCAAAAGAGCAGAAGATCAAGAAAGTAAATAGTCTTCTGTTTAATATGATAGAATATCAAGAGAGGAAAACTCCAGTTGTGTTCATTGGCGACTCAAGAATCAAAGCTTTGAATACTGAAGAATACTCACAGCTATCAGGTTTAGAAGCTTACAACCTTCATTCTAATGCAGCCAAACTGAATGAGATAATTGATCTATTTTGGTTTGCCGCTCGAACTAGTGACCTGAAACACGTATATCTCGGTTTAAACTTCAATCAGTTCAATGAATTTGCCTATTCCAATAGAGTTGAGGCGAGTCAAAACATGCTGGACAATCCATTGGGTTATGTTTTCAATCGAAGTGTTGCTGAGGCATGCTTTATATATTATGGATTAAAAGAGCTCCAAACGGAAAATCAAAACATGACTGCTGACGAGTTTTGGAAATACAACATAGAAACGAAATCAGAGCACTACTATAGTAGATATCAATTCCCAGAAGAATCTTTCAGTCGATTGAAAGAAATTTCAGAATACTGCAATTCCCATAACATTGAATTAACTTTTATTTTAGTCCCGCATCACATAGAAATGCAAGCCAAGGTGAAGGAGTACAATTTGGAAAACTCAATGCATGAATTCAAAAGCAAAATCAGCGAATTGGCAGAAACAATTGACTATGATTATGACTGCTCTTTAAACCGCGACAAATCAAACTTTGGAGATCCTATTCATTACAAACCTAACATTGGAAAACTGATAATCGGCGAACTTAGTTCTCGGAAATTCTCTTACGGTGTGAGATTAAAATAGCATTCGATTAAAAAACTGAATAGTAATCTAAGATTAACAATGATTTCTAGAAGTTTGAAGTTATTTGCATCGTATTTCATACCGCTATGAAGAAACAAATTCTCACCTCAGTTTTCATTGTATTCATCTCTTTAGTTGGCCAAAGCCAATCCGAAGAAGGTTCTAAAAAAACCATTAAACTTGAAGCTGGTGCTTCTATTGGCACTAGTTTAAGTTTTGGAGACGTCAAAGATTACAATGCACTTCCACCTTTTGATCAAGCAGATCAAAACTTCCGCAGAGGAGAACAATTCTACATTCAAACACCTAATTTGTTTAAGTCTATCGGACTTCGCGCAACAATTCAAGAAGGTGGTTTAAAGGGCAGAAGACTCAATGAAAATGACGAAACAGTCTATTTTCAAACTGAACAGTTCAATGCAGGTATTGGACTATTGTTGCCAAGTAGCTTGATTATTGAGAAACATAAAACATCAAAATTCAAATTTGATGTATCCCTTGGTGTGGGTATAGTTTCATTCCGATCATATTCATATTTATTGAAAGATGGTCCAAGATTGCCTCTAGAATTTTATGGATATTCAAGCGCTATTAGCTACAACATCAACGGATATGAGAAAACAGAGTTGACCAAATCTGATCGTGTTGTTGATCTTGCATTTCCTTTGAATCTAAACCTATATTATTCTTTGAATAACAGTTTGAGCATGGCATTGACTATGCAAAGACTTTATGTCACGAATGACAATCTAGATGCAGGCAAACTAACAACCTTCGATAATGACCGCATGCTTTATATCGGTTTAGGATTAAAGTACGCTATTCCAACTGGTCGTGCAATGAAATTTCAAGCACCAAATTTCAAGTATTTCTTCAAAGGAACTTCTCTACAAATAAGCGGTGGTGCTAGTATTTTCAAAGGCGATATTGCTTCTTACAAAGTCTTCCCAGGATTCAAAGATTTCTCTAAGAGCATTGGTAATAACGCTTCTATTTCATTTGATATTCCATTTGGCAAAACCCTTGGTCTTCGACTTGCAGGTTCATATATCAACCTGACTGGAGAAAAAGAACTTCAGTATACAGATGAGCAAAACTTGAAATTTGATGCCACTTGCACTCAAGGAGCCGCTCTGCTTCGCTTTACCGCTCGTGGCTCGCGAACAAGATCTGCAGCTTTGAAAAAAGTAAACTTGAATTTCCTTGTTGGCTACGGTCAATGTTATTTCAAGAGTCAATCAAAATATACGCCTTCTGAAGAAATTCTAAATGAATTCGGATTTGATGATAACGGTGCAGTTGCTTTAGAAAAATGTCATGTAGTACCTTATGGTGCAGAGATTGCATATTCCATTAACAACAAACTTTCTTTGTTTGCTTCTGGAATGATATACAACACCATCACTGACAGAATTGATTCATTCGTAAAAAACAACTCGAGAGACGATAAGAATTACTCACTAAATCTAGGACTTTCATTCTTCTTTAAGACAGAAGCGGAAGATCTACCATAGTCGTGAAAGCCAAAGTCAGAGAGTTAATCGCGAATAAGGATGTTTCGGAGCTCATCAAGCGCTCAAGTGTATCGCTGTCGATAAGATTGATTGGTACTCTTTTTACCTATCTCCTTGCTCTTCTAATGATCAAGGAATACGGAATTTCGGCGTGGGGCTCTTTCATGCTATTGTTCACCGTATTTCAAATCTCTTTGCTCGCAGCTAGATTAGGCATTGATAAGAACTTTATGATTTTCGCCTCAAGAAACTTTCGAGGACAAACAGAATTCAACACACACAGCCTTTTTGTAAAAAGTACAAAAACGCTAATCATAAGCGGATTAATAGTTTCTATCCTTGTTTGGGCGCTTTCTTCATTTCTATCAAAAACACTTTTCCACTCATTCGACCAAGCATTCTCGATTCAACTCATTGCCTTGACTCTAATACCTGCCGCCCTATTAATGTTGAATGCAGAAGGCCTCAGAGCTATTAAACAAAATGCGTGGTATTCATTTTTTGAAAAAGGGGGCTTTTTCACATTTACATTTTTTGGAATAGGAATATCCTTGTTTCTGTTTTCTCACTTGATTCTTCCTATTCAAAGTTTCGTCATATCTGTCTTTGTTCTTTCCATCCTAAGTTATATCATTTGGAATAATAAAAGCAAAGACGCCTTTCCTTCTGAAGGTGCAGAGATTAATTCAAAACAAATTCTCAAATCAAGTTTACCACTTCTCCTTTCTGGATCAGGATTTCTTCTGATGAGTTGGATTGATGTAATTGTACTTGGGATAGTTGACACAGAAGAATCAGTAGGCACATTCAACGTGGCGGCAAGAATCGCCTCGGTAAGTAGCATTCTACTTGTTGCAATCAACACGGTGAATGGTCCGAAAATAGCATCCTTTTTTGCAAAGAAAGAATTCAATCGATTGCATCAATATGTGAAGCATTCCAATCTCATAACTGGCTCTCTTGCCCTGCCGCTTCTGATTATCATATTCATATTCCCTGCCTTTTTAATAGGCATATTTGATAAAGCCATCTACAGTGAAAAGCTTGTATACAGTTTATTCATTTTGGCCATTGGTGAATTTGTAAATGCTCTTTGTGGTTCAGTAGGTTTAATACTTCAAACAACCAACAATCAAAAAGCATTTCAAAACATTGTCCTTGTTTCTGCTCTAATCAACATTATTCTGAGTATTGCCTTGATTCCAAGTTTAGGAATACTGGGCGCAGCAATCTCCAATGCGATTTCCACTTTAACCTGGAATATTGCTTCTGTAATTATTATTAAGAAAAGGCTTGGATTTTTTACCTTACCAACATTAAGTCTCACCAAATAATATGAAAATACAAATTGAAAATAAAGATGTGAACTTGCCGGACTTTCTTATGATAGGAAGCGCCAAATGCGGCACCACAACTATATTTCAATATCTTCAACAACAACCATCCATATTTCTTCCTGAAAATAAAGAACCCTTTTATTTCAGTTTCGGTAACAAGCCTTCCACCTATACTGATAGTCGCTTTAACAGTATGGTGACTTGGAAAAAAGAAGAGTATTTCAAACTATTTGAGACAGCAGGAACGAATCAAATTATTGGCGAAGCTTCCACAAGCTATCTCTATACCGCAACTAAAACCATAGAAAATATAAAATCAATTTATGGAAAGAAGGCCCATGAATTGAAAATCATAGTGATCTTAAGAAATCCAACTGATCGCGCATTTAGTCATTACACGCATCTTGTAAGAAATGGCATTGAAAAGCTAACTTTCAAAGAAGCGATAAAGTCAGAAAATATTGATAAAAGATCGAAGGAAATGTGGGGTTTTGACTATACGGGCTATGGTATGTATGGAGAGCAATTCAAGCCATTCAAAGAGTACTTCAAAAACATACTGGTTCTTCAATATGAAGAATTGTCGGAACCAAAATTAATGATGGGAAAGATCTACAACTTTCTTGGTATAACAAATCCCATTGTTGTTGACAAGGTAATTGAAGCCAATCCATCAGGGATTCCGAAGAGTAAGATTGCCACTTCTTTGATCCGAAATAAACGAATAAAGAAAATCATTAAGAGCATTGCACCAAACGCAATGTTCCCAGCACTCCAAAGGTTGAAAGATCGACTACTAAAAAAGTCTGTTGTAAAACCTGAGATGAGTATAGAAAGTCGTCAGTATCTGCGATCATTTTTTCAAGATGACATTAGTCTTTTGGAAAGTCTTATAAACAAAGATTTAAGCTCCTGGAAATAATGGCAATAAAGATTCTTATAAATGGATACTATCGAAGTGGGACAACAATGTTGTTTAACCAAGTAAATCAAAGCTTGCCATCAAACTATATTGGCTTCTACGAACCTTGCTACCCTTTATTAGGCTTGGTAGTGCGCAACGAAGAACCCAATAAAATTTCAAAACTACACGGATCGACTCTTTGGAAATCTTATCAAAACCTCGACGAAAGTGACTTTATTAAATTATTACGAAATCACCCAAACACAAATAAGCTCGGGATTGCAAACGACAAAGCGCTCTTACAATATTTAGATGTATTCAATGGATTCAACAAAGATTCATTCTTACAGACTAATCGATATCACTTGTTTCTTGAAGAAATAAAAAAAGAATACTCCCCCACTCTTTTTCACATAATAAGGGATCCCAATAGTGTATATGACTCCATAAAAAAAGCCTACACGGGAAACACTAGTGGAATAAAAAAAATCATTAAGAAGATCAGGTTGGCCTTTGGACCAGGCGATTTTTTTGGAAATAAAACTGAATTCTCTTACCTCATTCAAAAGACCGGCAAACCAAAAGTGATTTATCAAAATTGGAAGTTAAAGTATTTCTCAAAGCCCAATTTCTATGAACGTGTGATTATCAATTGGACTTTGTCTAATTACTATGCACTTCAATCCATTGCTAGAAATGGAGACAAATTGATTGTGTATGAAGAAATGATGAAACAACCAACAAAGGTCTTTTCTGAGATATCACAATTGCTCGGATTCATTGTTGCGCAGCCACAAGAATTGAGGAATCAAGAATATTCTCCGCTTCTATCTAAAAAAACGCTTCTATATAACACCATACAGAAATTCAAACTAGAGCAAGAATTCGAGTATATAAACGAACAGATTAAATATTCGGGGATTCAGTATTGATGGTTAGTCTAATCTCAAATATCACGCGTTATTCAGCAGTCGCATTGCTGATTATCATTTCTTTCAGAATTGGTCTTCACACGCCGCTGAACAACATTATCTTCATGCTTGAGATAGCCAGTATTATCGTGTTTCTTGGAATGTTCATTTGGAGGCTAATTCGAATGAGTAATGCATTTGGTGGAATTTCACAATACGACTATTTCATTCTGGCGCTGTGTCTTTTCCCAATCATTGGTGGCCTATGTGCATTGAGCGAATTCGGTCAACCATTTCATCATGGCTTCATTCATCAGCGTGACTTCTATCTTATACTCTCCGGACCATTTTTGTTGTACTTACTTCAATTCAAAACAATCTCACTAAAAACATTAGAAAAAAGTCTAAACGCAGTCGCATGGTCCGCTCTTATCATATTTACGCTATCAACACTAATAATAAATCCTGCGCCTTACCTAGAAACTGATTTTGTGGGCTACAACACTCTTAAAGGTGGTTATATTTTCAAATTCGTAATGTCATTCATTGCATACGGATTTATTTATCACCTCATCAATTATTTCAGAAAAAAAGAAGCCACACAGCTCATTTACTCTTTGCTTTTCCTTTCGTATATTCTTTTTATAAGACAAGACAGATCTATCATATTTATCACCCTCGCAACAGGTCTATTCTTCTTCTTCAGTGAGATATTCCCGACTAATAAAGTTAAGTACGGTATATTCCTTATTGTATTTTTCACAATAACATTTACCGCTATTTCCTTAGTTGAAACGTCCTACTTCGAGAAATTCAAGAATGTCATTTCATTGATACAGGGAGAAGAAACCAATGAGTCATCAACGAATGTAAGACGCGCGGAAACAGCTTTAGCCTTGCCCTATATTCTAAAAAATCCATTTTTCGGAAATGGCGAATTAAGTAATCAATGGAATGGTGGGTATGAAAAACAAATGGGTTACTTCTACCCTGCTGACATTGGTATTATTGGTGAAATATTCGTCTTTGGAATACTCGGAACCATAATTCTCAACCTCCAATTTCTATATGGCTACTTGCTGGTGAGAAAAGTTCAGTCGAAAAAATACGACCAGCTATTTATGGTATCGAAGTACTTCTTAGTGTATATATTCCTAGAATCACTAACTGCAGGGCAGACCATATTCTATGCAGCCAATAGCGTATTCTTCATCGCAATACTGTATTTCTATAAAGTGTCTGATGGTTCAACTAACTCTATATTAAAACCATCGGCATCATGAGAATACTTATAGCAATATCTATATTATTCCTCCTGCATTCTTGCAACGGAACCAAGAGCAGTGTCCATCAAAACAGCACACGGATTAATCTTGACAGCACAATAGAAACTAGCATTAAAATAGGATACAATACAGCCAACACTTTCACATATCAAGAAGCTAGAAAAGAAGAGTTATTTTCTACAATTGAAAAAATCAAACCGGATTTACTTCGCTTCCCTGGAGGAACTATTGCGAACTTTTACCATCCAGGAAATAACAACTATGGCTTCAAAGGTACTGATACCACTCAAATTGTTGGAAATGTATCGAACCATCTTAAAAAATTAATGTCCGAAGATCGCGGCGCGACGGAAAACTATCTAGAACGATGTATTGAATTATGTCAGCAAACGAAGTCATCTGTTCTACTTGTGGCCAATGTATTGAACGGATCAATAGAAGAATTGGAATCGATGATCTCGACGTTGCAAGAAAACAAAATCGAAATTGAGGGAATAGAACTGGGCAACGAACTCTATTTGAAAGCTTACAAAAAACGTATTCCTAATGTGGAAGCTTATATTGATCTGTGTAAGCCGTTCGCGGAATATCTAAAAAATGCGCATCCTCAAATTCCAATTTCAGTTTGCATCGAGTCCAGAGGAGACGACAGCATCGCTTCTGATGACAGTTGGAATGCAATATTAGCAAGGGAAAGTTTCTTCGATGCCGTGGCCTTTCATTACTATTTCCGCTGTGGTGCATGCGATCAAGAAAATGAAAACGAAAAGAGCATTTGTTTTATCGAAAATGTGCAAAAAGAGTACAGCGAACAATTCGTAAAAACAGTTGATAACCTAAAGAATCTTTTTCCAAACAAGCCACTCTGGCTAACCGAGTTCAATCTCTTTGAACCAGGAAAAAACATAGGCGGAACAAACGCGCAAGCGATCATACTTTTGGAATTCACCCTTCGTATGTATCATTCCAACAAAATTGAAAAGATTATTCTACACAATATTGCAGGAATTGACAAGCCTTTCTCTGGGATCACAATAACTGATGATTCCATTACTAAGAATGCTTGGTTTAATCTATACGAGAGCATTCTTCCAAAGATTGAAGGATACACTCCTCTTTACAATGAACACGCAAACAAGGCGGGTTATAGCACCTATTATTATTACAATTCCAAAGAGAAATCAGTTTGTAGAATCATAGTAAACACAGCTAACAAGCCAATAGAAAATATAGCTCCTCGATTTTACTATCAAGGCAAAGAGCAGTCTTCGAATATGATCAGGAGCACCGAAGTGAATATTTCAGATTCACTAGAAAAAAAATCCTTCTCCTCTATCAAAAGCATCACGGAAACTTCTTCCACCTCCTATACTGTATTAATGTCCATCTATTCTCTCAACTAAAATGGAAATTTACGTACTTGGAAATAGCAGAAGTGGAACGACAATGATGGGAAGAATTCTCAACAATCATAGCGATATCTACACCTTCAATGAACTTCATTTTTTTGAAGAAATCTATACCGATAAAAATGCGCAAACTCCTTTAAACAG
>JBJOKO010000037.1:0-12552 GCA_046046035.1 Bacteroidota bacterium
ATTTGATGGAACGCGTGAATGTGTTCATGGATAATTACGCAAAGGCAAAGGGCATTGATTACATCGTGAATTACCAACCAACAACAAATTTCATTTTGTATGGCAACAATGCATACGATGTGACTTCAGAGGTAATTTCATTGTTGAATGCCGAGTATGAGAAAGAGTTAGCTGGAGGGAAATAATGACATTAGCAGAACAAAAGAAGGGCGAGAATATCGCTGAATATGTGTTATTCCTTTGGCAGATGGAAGACTTGGTGCGCGCCATGTATTTTGATATGGATGCACTTTCTGAATTCATCAGAACATATACGCCAGATGATAAAGCATACGAAGCGGAGATAGTTTGGTTTAAAGATTTGGTGCGCAAAATGCGCTCTGAAAGAATCGAGCAGCGTGGTCATACTGCGGATGTGCATGAACTCATGTTTGAATTGAATTACTTGCATAACACGCTTATCGGCGTGGTGAAAGACAAAGGTTATTTGGATGCTTATAAATTGGCTCAACCGAATATTAAAGACTACATCTCAAGATCTGATGGAAAAGTGGCGAATGATATTGAGGTATGTTTAACAGCTCTTTATGGATTGCTTGTTTTGAGACTAAAAAAAGAACCCATATCAGACGAGACGAAAGAAGCTATCAGTACTTTTTCGAATCTATTGGCGAGACTTTCCCATCATTATAAATTGATGAAAAAGGGGGAGATGAATTTTGCTTTGAATTAGAAGAGTTTTTTTTGGGGGGGGTGAGTGTCTGAAAACTGAAATTAAGAATGATAAAACGGAAACATGTCATTGCCCAACTTAAGTATGACTTAATTGGAAAGGACTCTCAACGTGGAGTTACACTCACGTACTCTTGGATGGCCAATCAATTTGGGCATTTCGGTCTAGGTTTTATTCCAACAGCATTAATTTATTTGGCATGGGAATACGATCGTTCGCAAGGACTTGTTATGCGACCTTTCCTATATGTCCTAGGTTTTTGGACTTTATTTGAAACGTATAATTATATCAAAGGCCTTGTAAGAAGCACCGCGAACAGTGCATTTCGAGCGGCATGGAAAAACGTTCTGGCAGACACTGCTCTGGACGTCATGTTCTTTGGATTCGGCGCTGCTTCTGCTGGTTATGCGTTTACGCATAGTCAAACATTACTTTATATCATGTTGGCTTTTGGTGCGATTGTTTTACTTCCAACACCTTATTGGTTTAAAGTAAAAATGTTCCAACAAGAGGCACGTTTTCCTTTTCAATTTAGGCTAAGCCAATGGAGTAAAAATATTTCCGAAGAGAATAAAAAAGTGATTGAGGAATTTGTCGCTTTTGAAGGAACCGGAAAGCACTTATTGGTTTTCGGTGCGAATAGATCTGGTAAAACAACTCTGAGTGTTGGGATGGCGAACGAGAAAGCTATTGAAAAAAAGAAAGTGCTTTATACTACGGCTATTGAACTTTATTCTGCTTTCACAATGGTGGATCCAGAGCACGATCAACGTGGTTCTATTTGGGAATGGCGTGATGCAGATTTTCTCATAATCGATGACGTCAATCCCGAGCTTGTACCTCCAGTAGAATTAGTCCAACCAGTTGATTTTTTCCGCTTTTTGAAAGAGGGTCATACGATGGGACAAACAAATATTGAGGCTTTGAAAAGAACCAATACCATTTGGGTTTTGGGCTTCGATAATCCATCTCGAGAAATGCTCAATAAGTGGGAACTCGCTTTGCGTAATGAGGGAATAACAGATGTTACTTCTGTTTTCTTGGATTAATTCGCTGCAGCCTTACTCAATTTTCTTACAACTACTAAAGCTAGCAAAGTCGCCCCAATAGCGATATAGCCAACGATGTTGTAATTTCTCAATGGACTATGTTCTGAATCTTGAACGATAATCAATCCCGCTAAAGCTGCACTTGATCCTGAAGAAAGTGACATTACGGCGCTATTCAAACTCATGAAACCTGCTCTGTTTTTTGGATCTACCACAGAGGTTGTAATCGTATTTGCGGGTATCATTCTTCCAGAAATAAAAATGAAGAAGAATCCTGCTACTACAAGCACTTGCCATAATGGCGATGGTCCCATATTGGTGTTGAATAACACTGGAATAATGGAAAGAATCGCGAATATGGTGAATACACGAAAACGTCCCACTTTGTCGACCATTCTTCCAATAAAAAATCCACTTAATACAGTGCAAGCACCGCCAACTAAATAGATGTATTTTATATCACTTTGTGCGAGTCCCACATTGTTGATGTTGTATGGCGTCAGGAAGCTAATTACTGTGAACTGTCCGATTACCAATAGCATTGTGAAGAGAAGTGCAGTGCGTTGATTTGGGTTGTTGAGAATATTTCTCATCGCATCTAATCGACTTGCTTGTTGCGGACCTCTGTTTTTCAAATGTTCGTTTAGTGCGGGAATATACTTGAATGATAGTGCCCAAATTGGAAGACTCAAACCACTCACGACGTAAAATGGTATATGCCAATTTCCATCAAATCCATCCACAAGCATAAGTGCAATTGGAACACCAAGAATAGAGGCCAAAGAGAAGGCGATTGTAACACTTGCCATCGCTCTTCCGCGACGTTCGATTGGAAATACATCACCAATAATACTCAAAACTAAACCTCCGAGCAAACCTCCTGTAATGCCTGTTAGAACACGAGTTCCAATGAATAGCGTGTAGTTCAGTTCAATGTTGTCTGTTGTAGGAATTATAGCACTGGATAATGTTCCAACCATAAAACCGAGGTAGGCAGCAAGCAGTGCTTTTTTACGATCAAGTCTATCTAAATAGAATACACCTAGAAATGAAGTAGCTCCTGCAGCTAGTCCATAAGAACTTACAAGCCAACCGTATTTGGCAGGACTAATAGCAAGATTTTTTTGAAGAATATCGCCCATCGGCATCATGATCATGAAGTCGACGATATTGGTAAATTGGATGGCAGCTAAAAGGAAGAGAAGAACGCGTTCGTTTATTGGATTTTTCAAGCTTGTTGTTGTTGAATAGAAAGTAATGTTGTTTCCTTGTAAGGATTTCGAACTGGAAAAGGAGAGGGTTCGACGTATTTAAAAATCAAGTTTAAAAATACGTTAGGTAGTCTGCCCGGATGGCGAATACAGCATTTCAAATCGACAGGAAAAGCACCGACGGTACTTTTAATTTCGCCTGCTGTTCTTCCAAAAATAATTTTGGATTTTTTTCTTGAAATACCTAGATCGATATAGTCGTAGAGCATGCGTGAATAGAGCGCTAGTTCGGCATTCACAGAATAATCAATGCCAACAAGAAACGCTTCAAGTCCGGTGTCTCCATCAAGAGCGATTGAGAAACCAATCATGTTTTCTTCGTTGAAATAGGCGTTAAATATGAGTTTTTCACCCAATGAACGTTGCATACATGCGAAGATGGCAACATCTAAATGTCCTATTTTGAAATCAGCACGATCATGAACATTGTTGTAAAGTTCTTGAATTCGTGTGGCATGTTGTTCTATTTGCTCAGCGCTCAATTCTTCGATTCTTAGCATTTCAGAACGTTTGAAAGCGGCTTTCGCCTTAGTCCTGAATTTAGAATTAAGTGAATCAAGATAGTTTTCAAAGGTGCTCCATTCTTTTAAAATGGGCATCACCATGTTGTGGTCTACATTGAAACTTCTGAAACCGCATTTCTCCATTGCTTTTGCCTCAGGAAATTTATTTTCATAAAAATCCTTGATGAGCACGGCAGAAATTTCTTGTTTTTCTTCATCGAGCTGCTTGAGAATTTTTGTGAGCACTTCGCACAAAGAATTCATTGCTCGTTGAGTCGGGATAGATGGTTTGAAATAGTAACCATGTTCTCCTGTGGCAAATGCACTTCCGCATATGAGTATAAAACGTCCGTTTTCAGCACCCGTGAAGTGCTTTCCAATCATACCAGCGATAGAGCCATTATCTAGTCTGTCGTGAAGATTGTCGGCCACTAATTCAGCCACTTGAAATACACTGATACCAACCGCTTTGTTGTTTTCTTTGAAAACCGCAAAGAAGAATTTGGAAGAGGCATATTGCGAAGCGCTAAGTGCTTCTAGAAGTGGAAATGAAAGGAAAATGCTTTTATCACCGTTGAGGCTTTCCCATGTTTTTTTGGGCACCTCGTTGATGTTCTGATAAATAGTAAACTCCAAGCTATTCCTAAAAGTCTTAGGAAAGGCAGTTATGTTGCGGAAGGCCGCTCGGAAGGAGTTGACAGTAAGACAGGACATTTCGCACAAATATACGTTAGTTCGATAATCACCTTTTCTTTTCGATGGCCTGTATTCTTCAAAAGTGTTAAATTCCTGTTCGGGGCTGATTTTATCCTATTCGGGGAAAGTTAATATAGGCTTTGTAGGGTGTAAATTACTTTTGGTGTAACGAGCGCTCTAAACCTTAATTATGAAATATTTATATCTCTCTTGTTTTTCGTTGGTTGCATTTTTTTATAGTCAAAACGCTACTTCCCAGCTTACAGAAGTTTGGTCTTCACAGTTTGATGGTCGAGGCGATTACACAGACAAGTTCACATGCGTTGTTGCTGATAACTCAGGTAACATATATGCAGGAGGCTTCACAGTCGAGCCAGGGATGAACTCCAATTATTTGATTACAAAATATAATTCAGCAGGGGTACTGCTCTGGAAAAGAGTTTACAATGCGCCTGGTGATGGTCCGGATTCAGTGAAAGAAATAGCATTGGATCCATCTGGAAATGTTATTGTGACAGGCTATGGAAATAACGTGGCTGTTGGTAATGATTTCTGGACTATGAAATTCTCTGCTTCAGGAGATAGTCTTTGGTCTCGTTTTTTCAATGATGTCAATTTTAATCAATACGATGAACCAAACGGATTAGCAATTGATGCATCAGGAAACATTATTGTTACAGGAGATAGTGATTCTGATCCAACTAGTGGATTGGACAAGGATTATCTTACAGTCAAGTACGATGCGAATGGCAATTTGATTTGGTCCGTAAAATATGACGCTGCTGGTGGACTCGATCGCGCCGAGGATGTAGCGATTACAACAAATGGGTTAATTGTAGTTACTGGGCGTTCTGACAATGGAAATGACGATGATTTTGTAACCATTGCATATAATGCTTCAGGTGTTCAACAGTGGATTTCAGCAGCCGACAACGGCGGTACAGATAGAGCATCAGCAATCGACGCAGATAATGCCGGTGGTGTTGTTGTAGTTGGTAGAAGCGATAATGGTGGAAATGACGATTTTCTTACAGTAAAGTATACAAGTACTGGAGCGATAACGTGGTCTAAGTTTTTTGATTTTGTAGAAGACGACCGCGCTGAACTAGTTGAAATAACGGACAATGGGGACATCGTTGTAGCGGGACGTAGCGATGGTAATGCCACTGCGTTAATCAATTGGAATTATCGAATTGTAGCTTACAACTCGGCGTCAACTCAGCTTTGGACAGCCACATACGATGGAACTGCCTTGAATGATGATATTCCAACTTCACTTGCGATTTCTTCCATTGGTGATGTAGTATTGACCGGTTATTCTGATGAAAATAACACAGCAACAATTAGCAATAACATTGTAACTGTTCTATACTCATCCAACGGTACACAAACTTGGAACGTAAGTTATGATCCATCACAAAATCAAAATGATGAAAGTGCTGCTGTCACATTCGATTCTAATGGAAACATTATTGTTGTTGGAAATACTCAAAATGCGGAAGGGCAATCAGACGCCTTGTTACTGAACTACGCAGGAAGCGGCGGAGGTTCCGTAAATACTTACACTTACAACGGAATTGGAGATAACACCGAAAATATCCGTGATTTTGGATTTGATACACAAGGGAATATTTATGTTGCAGGATATTCTGTTGCTAAGGATGCTGATAGAAATCTTTGTTTGGTGAAAATGAATTCAGCTGGTGATACACTATGGTCTCGTTCAATTACTGGAACCCTTTATGGATCTGATGAGGAAGCTAACAAATTGTTTGTTACCTCGAATTCTGTTATCATTTCAGGCTATGTGAAAAATTCTGGCACAGGTTCAGAAGTTTTAGTAGCGAAATATGATTTGAACGGAAATCTGCTTTGGTCGTCTCAGTACAATAGTGCTTTCAATGAAAGTGAACGTTCGGCTGATATGGCAGTAGATGCAACCGGAAATATTTATATCACCGGAAGAACAGATATTGATCCTGTATCTACATCGAACAATGAGATTTTAGTTCAGAAGTACAATACAAATGGAGCTATAGTTTGGACGAACGTTGTTGCCGGAAATACCGAAGACGATCGCGGTAAATTTATCCGCTTGAACGGAACGAACATTCTAGTAGTAGCGAGAAAACACAATGGTACTAACCAAGATATTTGGCTTAGAATGTTGAACTCGAATGGTCAAACCGTGTGGACAACTTCTTATGATAGTGGTTTCGATGATGATGTAACTGATGTGGAAGTTGATGCGAACAATAACATTTATATCACAGGATTTTTCCTAGCAAATGGCGATTTGTTGAATCAAGATGTGGTTACGTTGAAGTATGATGCTGCTGGTGCGTTGGTATGGAGCAACGTGTTCTTGGGTGCAGCCCTAGGCATAGATGAGCCATCGGCTCTAGTCACAGATGGAACTGGTGCTGTTTATGTTTGTGGTTCTTCCGATAATGCTGCAGGTTCTTCTGTAAGTCTAGATTGGTTTGTAATGAAAATTGCAAACGATGGAAGCACAGCTTGGACAAGTTTGAATAATGATAATGCAAATCAAGATGATATTGCTGATGACATTTCCTTGGGTTCTGATAATTCTCCATTCGTAGCATTGCATAGCGATGTTGATTCGGGAATTGATATTAATTACGATTGGAAAGTTCAGCACGTATCAGTTTCAGGAGATTTATTGAGCTCCATTTCTTATTCCCAATCGGATAGCACTGATGCCCCAAATTTAATGAAATGGTCTAACGGTGATTTATTCGTTGGTGGTAGCACTTGGAATGGCCCTGAACAAAGAAATAAGCTCATGATAAAATATTCATTTATACCTGAAAGTGTAAATGAAACATTTATGGCCAGTTGGGAAATTTTCCCAAATCCAGCTGCTGACAAGCTTTATATTAACACCGAGGAATTAGGAGCAGATCTTCATAATTACTCTATCTATGATGTTTCTGGCCGTTCTGTTCAATCGGGTTTATTACGATTCCCAATTACGCAAATTGAATTGACCAATCTCAAGAGCGGAAGTTATTTTATTCAACTCAACTCTTCTGTTAGTACTTACACAAAATCATTTATAAAGCAATAATTCTCCCTAAATATGCGCATCAAAAGAACACTTGTATCCAAAGGGATACATGATTATACACTAAATAAAGATATTGTAAACAGCTACCTTCCGAAGGCTGGTGATCTTGCTTTATTTGAGATAATAGAATTAGGAAGGCACAAAAGTGCACAAACGGACGATAAAAGAAATGCTGCGATTTTTCCGGGCGATTTTCTTCTAGCAACATTTGCAGATCGTTATGCTACTTCCCAGTACGAGGGATATGTTCCAAAACAACATTATGAGTTTTATCAAATTATAGGTGCCGGAGGAGTGATAGGAATTGTTGCTTCGCAGAATGCTGATTTGGATGATTATGAACCTACAAAAGTGAAATTGGTAGGGTATTGCTGCGAGTCTGATGGCTCTATTATCAATACCAAATTTTACAAGAAGGAAAGACATGCTTTCACTGGAAAGGTTCCAGGAGATATGAAAATTGTTCTTAGCATTGGAAGCACGATGGATAGTGGTAAAACTACTACAGCGGCTTTCACAGCTCGTGGTCTTAAAGCAACTGGCAAGAAGGTGGGATTTATTAAATTCACAGGCACTGCCTACACGAAGGATAGAGATTTCGTTTTCGATTGTGGCGCTGACGTAGTTTCTGATTTTGCAGAATTAGGTTTCCCTTCTACGTTCATGTGTGAGAAAGATGTTTTACTTGATGTTTACCAATCCTTATTGGAAAACATGGCTTCTCAAGGGGTAGAGTACCTGGTTATGGAAATTGCAGATGGATTATTCCAGCAGGAAACAAGTGCATTGCTGAAGGATAGGAGCTTTATGTCTACGATTCATAGTGTAATATTCTCTTGCGGCGACAGTTTGAGCGCTTTGCAAGGTTTGACAACTCTTAAAGCGATGGATATTGTTCCTTGCCTAATAAGTGGTCGATTTACTATGAGCCCATTGTTGATTTCGGAAGTCAAAAATTTCGTTGAAATGCCCGTCCTAACAATCGATGAAATAATGACAGGGGATTTCAATCACATTATTTTGGGTAAATAGTATAGCTTTGGTCAAATGAAAAGAGATAGTGCACGATTAGTGCTGAATTTTATTCGTTCCAATGCGGGTTTGTTCATAGCAACATGCTTTGTTGGAATTATCTCTTCCTTTTTGAATGTTTTACTACCACTTAGTGTGGGGAAATTCTTTGAGATTTTATATCAAGAACAATCTACTAAGGGGAAACTCATTGATATGTTAGCCTTGCGCATCCAAGATGTGCAAGGCTTTTTTATTTTCTTTTTTTCGCTAGTGATTCTCCGGGGCTTATTTGGTTTTTTTCAAAATTATCTGACTGCATTTGCTGGGGATCGTTTTATTGCAAACATTAGGATGGAGCTATTTAAAGCTCAACTAACCATGAATTTGAGGCATTTTGAGAAACGACATATTTCTCGACATCTTCAAAAGTATACAGGTGATATGCGTTTTATCCAACGATGGATTACCAAAGGAATTATTGGAGGTCCCGTTGATGTTTTTTTTCTGTCATTTTCCTTTTTCGCATTGTATCAAATTAATAAACCAGTTACCGTTGGATTGATTTTAGCAATCATTGTTGCCGGACTGATTATGTATTTTGTGTCAAGTTTAATAGGCCAGTCGACAGTTGATCGCAGCAATGAACGAGGGAGACTCATGGAGTTCATTGCAGAACGACTGCAGGCTATACAAAGTATAAAATACTTCAACAGGGAGTTTGTAGAATTAGATAGGTTTGAAGTATTAAACAAGAATTTCGTTGCTTCTGGGAAAAATAATTATAGACGACAGGCTTTTTTGGAATCACTGTTGCCCGTGATTTTTTTCATGATAATCTCGGTTGTGATGTGGTTGAGCGTTAAATACAATGGTACAAGTTCTCCTTCTGATGCGCTGACATTCATACTTGTGTTATTGTATCTCCAAAGTCCTTTTAGAAGAATTCTGAGAGTTCCGGCTATTTGGAGACAAGCGAAAGTTGCTTTTGAATCCTTAAATCGTCAATTGAACAAGTCGAGAGAAAGAAGAGCGAATAAAGCGTCTATTGATGATGCTTATGGACTTATTCGTTTTCAAGATCTAACTATTGAATCAAGTCAACACATCTTGAAATCTGATTTTTCCACTATTGTTCATCCCAACACCTGCGCTTTTTTTGAAATAGAGAATCCAGAAATTCGTCGCGGTCTGCTACGAATATTAGGAGGGGTGGATTCCGCGCGCAGCGGAAATGTTTTTATAGATAGTTCGTCAATTAAGGATTACAATCCATTTCAAATAAGGAAAGCGTTTACGTTTGTGAGCAAAAATTTGCCATTAGTAGGAGAAAATGTTTTTGAGGCGGTGAGCTTTTATACCACCGAGGAGAAGAGGGCTAAAGCGAATAAAATTTTGGATGGCTTAAGGTTTCACGAGCATTTTGTGAATGATCGATTGGCAATACAATTGAAGGGGGATCGTCCGAAGTTGAGCGAAACTGATGTGATGAAGCTTTCTTTTGCCAGGGCAATCTTAACTTCCAAGAAAACTATTATTTTGGACAATCCTTTTGAAGGTCTTGAAGAATCTGGAATAATTGCGATTTGCGAGGTTTTGAATAAATTGAAATCAAAACGAACAATCATTCTAATGGCTTCAAATTGTCCGAATGTTTTACATGTAGATAAAAAGGTAACAGTATGAGGAATTACGTCTATTTTATAATCTTGCTTTTGACTTTTAACTCTTGCAAGAAAGAGGCTGGTTTGGGGGGTAATGCATCCATTGAGGGGCATGTGACCGTGAAGGATTATAACAATGATTTCAGTGTGCTGATTTCAGAATATGATGGCTACGATCGCTATGTCTATATAAAATATGGTGGTGAAGGAGCTGGTTTCGATAAAAGAGTTAAAACAGACTATGAAGGAAATTTCATTTTCGAGTTTCTTTACCCAGGCACCTATGAGATCTACGTTTATGGAAAGGACAATACTTTTCTAATTCCAAGTGGTGTTGTGGCTGTCTCCAAGACAATAGAGATTTCTGATAGAAAGGAAAATGTGATCACAGAGGATTTTGTAATTCTCGAATAATTTCAATTGACATGAAACCAAGACCGCATTTGTTTTTTACGATACTTATCTCGTTTGCAAGTTTGTTTGGAATTTCACAAACAGATGCGCAGATAAAGAGTAGAAAAATCAAAGTTGTTGTGAGCTATACAACAGATCTTAAAGACGGAATAGCTGTTCGCAAATTTGAAAGAGAAAGCTTTGACAAGAAGGGAAATCTTATAGAAAGAGAGTCATTTTCCTCTGACAGCATTCGTGTTAGTTGGAAGAAATTTGAATATGATAAAAGAGGTAATCTAATTAAGGAATCCACGCTTAATCCTACTACTGGAATAGAAAAGTCAATAAAGCAAATTGAGTACAATAAATTTAACGATGAAGTTTTGGTCGTAGTGAAAAGTGAGAAGGGCGTAATTGAAGAAGAAACGGAAACACAATACGACAGTGATAGAAGAAGAACTCTCATTGTAAAAAGAGATGGTGAAAATAGAACGCTTACTAGTACTGCTTTTAAGTATGATAATAAGGGTATGCTTGTTTCTCGAATCACGGTTAATGGGAAAGGCGATGTTATAGTAGAAAAGACAATAAGTTATACCTATTGATGAGAATACTCTTGATTAATATCGGTTCTCTTTTGGGTTTCTTGTTAATAGGATCTATTGTTTGTGCTCAGCAGAAGGATTTTGTAACTATGCCACAATTGGCCATTCGTTATAAATTTAATTCCTCCTGTTATACCGAGGCGTTTCAACAATTCATGTTTAGTGATAATTCACGGGAACTATGGATGAGCAGTTCTGACATAGGATTTGGTTTTCGAATAAGTAGTAGTCTTGCAACGGAAGTTCATTATCGAAATGTAAATATTCGAAGATTGAATAATCAATTTGAGAATAGGAATCTTTTCTACCACACCATTTCGTTTCAAGAGAATATTGGGAAATTTTTATTTTCAATTCGAAACAGAGTTCAGCAGCTCACCTTTTCTGAGCATTTTAATGATGATTACAGAACTCCGAGGTGGTATGATAGAGTTCGGTTTAATATTTCTAGAAGAGTGGATTATTATTGGTCTGGTGCGGTTAATTGTGAATTTTTTTATCCATTGAACAATTCGGAAAGAAGCGGATTAGATCAATATCGACTCGGCGCTGCAGTTACAAGAAGATTTAATGAGTCGTTTTCTACTGCTTTGAGTTATCAATTGCAACAACAAGTGGGAAGGACGGGAAATAATGCCTACTTTGTATTAGGCATTCAAATAAATTATGAATTATGAGATTAGCACTTTTGATATTCGTTCTATCCATGTCGGTAATAACTTCATGTGAAAATGATGAATTGCCTAAAAATACTAAGTCTATGGAAGAAACAACAAACATTGGGGTTCCAGTGATCGCCATTCACGGTGGCGCAGGCAATTTGAAAAAACTCAATCTTACGCCCGAACAAGAAGCGGAATACAAGGCGGTGATGAAGCAAGCTTTAGAAACTGGTTATGCTTTGTTGAAGGAAGGTAAGTCATCATCGGAGGCTGTAGTTGCTGTTATTTCCATCTTGGAGGACTGTCCATTATTTAATGCTGGGAAAGGTGCTGTTTTCAATCATGATGGCATCAACGAATTAGACGCGGCTATAATGGATGGTAAAACGTTGGATTGCGGGGCAGTGGCTGGGGTAATAAAAATAAAAAATCCAATTCAGCTTGCTAAGTTGGTTATGGACAGTTCGAAATACGTGCTACTAGCAGGTGCAGGTGCAGAAGATTTTGCTCAGGATAACGGGGTAGAATTTGTTGAACCTTCTTATTTTTTTACAGAATTGAGATGGAATCAATTGCAAGAAGCGCTTGAGGAAAAAGATATGAAACTAGATCATAGTGGATTGAAAGAAGAAGATCCGGACGCGGAAAAGAAATTCGGAACTGTAGGTTGCGTTGCCCTTGATATTTATGGAAATATCGCTGCGGGAACTAGCACTGGCGGTTTGACAAATAAGCAATACGGTCGAGTAGGCGACTCTCCACTAATTGGCGCTGGGACTTATGCGAATAACAATAGTTGTGCTGTATCATGCACTGGAAAAGGAGAAGACTTCATCAAATTGTCTGTCGCACGTGATATTGCTTCTATGGTGGA
>JBJOKO010000038.1:0-12488 GCA_046046035.1 Bacteroidota bacterium
TTTCAACTCCAGGTGGACCAGCAGGACCGTTTAACTCCGCTACAAATATGGCTACTTATACAGCTTCTGCTGCAGGAAACTACTCAATTGCTTCGGTAACGGATAATAATGGTTGTACTAGTTCTGCAGCATCTGCTACTGCTCTTCTAACTGTGAACCCATTACCAACGGCTACAATGAGCGCCAATGCTACAATTTGCGCTGGACAATCTCATAACTTTAGCATTGCTTTCACCGGAACAGGTCCATGGGATTACGATATGTCAACCCCAGGTGGAGCAGTATCTCCTCCTAATGCGGCAACATCTCCAGCTACTTATGCTGCTAGTGCTGCAGGTAACTATAGCGTAACTACTGTGACTGATGCTAACTCTTGCACCAGTGCTGCGGCATCAAACGTTGCTATCCTAACTGTTAACGCATTGCCTACAGCAGTATTCAGCGCTAATGGCACGGAATGTACTGGTGTATGTCACGACTTTACAATAACTCTGACTGGACAATCTCCTTGGAACTTCGATATTCAAGGTCCAAATGGTCCCGATGCAGGCAACACGCACAACTCAGCAAATGCTGCGTACATCTTCTCTGCATGCGATGAAGGAAACTATTATGTTACAACTATAACAGACAACACTGGTTGTGTCAACAACGTAGATAGTCCGCTTGCGAATTTGGATTTGATACCACTTCCTACTGCATCGTGGGTAACTACAGATACTTCATATTGTGCTGGTGCATCTGTTGATGTTGAAATCACATTAACAGGTACCGCTCCATTCACTGTAAATACTAGTACAGGTGCAACTTGGAATGAAGCTACTACAACAATGGTAGAAACTATCAATACACCAAATAACTATTGTATTGATTTGGTTACCGACAACACAGGTTGTACTTCTGCCCCATTAGATTGCATTCAAGTTGATGAAATTTCTCTTCCAATTGTCAATGCCGGTCTAGACCTAGAAGTCTGTGCAGGTTTGGATATTCAAATTGGAACAGTAGCAATAGCAGGTCAAACCTATTCTTGGACTGATCCTAGCGGAATTCTAAGTGCAACAAACGTGGCTCAACCTACAGCAAATTCTCTCATAGCGGGTGTGTACCCTTTCACTGTAACCGCAAACAACGCGCAATGTGCCTTGACTGATAACATGAACCTTACAGTGAATGCACTCCCAACAGTAAGCATAGTTGCTGATGATGCCACAATCTGTTTTAACGGAACATCAGAACTTACTGCTAGCGGCGCTCAAACTTATGATTGGACAGCTTCTGCCTCACTGGTTGATCCAGTGAACTCTAATCCAATGAATGTTCTTCCTGCAGTTACAGAGACATTCACTGTTACCGGTACCGATGCAAACGGGTGCATAGACTCAGAAACAATTGAAATCACTGTTGGAACCGAGCTTCTAGTAGCTGAACTTTTCCCAGCTGATTTGTGCTTCGGCGCTTGCGATGGAACTATTGAACTTACTCCTTCTGGAAGCTACGGAACATATGTAATTGATTGGGCTGCGCCTAATCCTGACCTTGACACTTTCCTAGAAGAAGACCTTTGTGCTGGAACTTACGACTACACTGTGACAGACGCTCAAAACTGCGTTTACAATGGCAGCGTATTCTTGAACCCACTTCCATATAATTACATCGATGATGTGATCATTTTACCTCCAGCTTGTTTCGGTGAATCTACCGGTCAAATTGAAGTAATTGATCCTGCAGCAACGACATACAATATTACAGGACCTCAAATCTTGACTAATTCAACAGGAATTTTCACTGACCTTAGCAATGGTGCGTTCAACGTGTTGATCACAGATGCTTTGGGTTGTATTTCTGATTCAACTGTTTTGGTGAATTCAATCAACCCTCAAATCATTGTTACTCCTACAGTATTCAACACACCTTTCTGTTTTGAAGAACTAGTTCCTTTCGAGGTTACCGCCGTAGGTGGTAGTGGTAATTTCACTATTCACTGGCATAACTGTGATGAAATTAACTGTGAAATCGGAATCAATAGTCCGTTCAACTTATCACTGACACAAGACACCACTCTATACTTCTATGCAGAAGACCTTGGTGCTCCAGGTTGTTTCAGTGATACATTAAGTGTTAGCGCCATTCTTAATCCACCAATCGAACTGGAAATATTGAATGGACTTAATTCAACTACACTTTGTACTGATCAGTGCTTTGATATGACTGCAGTTACAACCGGTGGTAATGGCAGTGTCGTAGTTGATTGGTTTGAAGTACCAAACCCAATTACCAGCACACCAGTTAACACTGGATTAAATTATACTGTTTGTCCTCTCGTGACCACATCATACTATGCCTATGCATACGATGGATGTAACCCTCCGGCATATGATTACTTCGATATAACAGTATTTGAAACACCAGCAGTAATTTTCACCGTGGATACCACAAGCGGATGTTATCCTGTGGTTGTAAACTTTGAAAATCTAACAGATCCTGCTCTTGTGGATGCCTGTCTATGGGACTTTGGAAACAATGTCACACAGCCAATCTGCGGAACAATTCAATACACTTATACTCAACTAGGATCCTTCTTCCCATCGTTAACAGTAACGTCACCAGATGGTTGTGTTGGCACTGATACTTTAGACACTCCGATTACGATTTATGGGTATCCAGAGATAGAATTCCAATGGACACCAGAAAACGTAAGCGTTCTTGAGCCAGAAGTTCAATTCGAAAACTGGACTATGGGCGGCACCTTATACGAATGGGAATTCTCCACATTGGGCTCAAGCACAGACATTAATCCTGTATTTGAATTCCCTGATGTAGATCTAGCAGTATTCCCTGTTTGTCTAATGTCTGAAAATGAATTTGGATGTCGCGATACAGTTTGCCACGATATTGTGATTGAATCAATATTCCAAATATTTGCTCCAAACGCATTTACTCCAGATTTTGATGGAAGAAATGAAGTTTGGTTGCCAGTTGTAACTGGGGTTGATCCAAATGAATATACGCTCCGAATTTTCGATAGATGGGGAACTTTAGTCTTCACGACAAACAATCCAAATCAAGCATGGACTGGCAATATTGAAAATGGTCAATATTATACCCAGACAGATACTTTTGTTTGGCGAATAGAAGCCAAACGACTTAGCGACAGCACGTTTGAAGTCCGAGAGGGCTATGTCACGGTCGTCCGATAGCATTTAAAAAAACTTTACTTGCCCCACTCGAGAAAAAAATCTTTAGTGGGGCAACTTTTTTATGGCCATCTTCATCACAGTTAAGAATGCAGTATGACAGATCAGGAACTCGCACAAGGTTGCTTAAAAGGCAAAAGGGAAGCTCAAAAGGCTCTCTTCGACCAATATGCGGGTAAAATGATGTCTGTATGTCGTCGCTATTTCTCTGATAAAGAGGAAGCAGCCGATGTACTTCAAGATGGATTCATCAAAGTATTTGAACGAATTCATCAATGGCAAGGTAGCGGACCACTTGGCGGTTGGATACGCACTGTAATTGTCAATACTGCTTTAACGCATATCAGATCTACCAAAAAATGGAAGGATACTGTCGACATCGAAGATGTTCATGAAATCGACAATTCCGACTTGAGTGGACTTGAAAAAATGCAAGCGGATGACATTCTTGAGTTAATCGAAAGAATGCCGACTGGCTATAAAACTGTATTCAACCTCTTTGCCATCGAGGGATACGGTCATAAAGAGATTGGAGAAATGCTCGGGATTTCGGAAAATACCTCGAAAACCCAATTTCTAAAATCAAAAGAATGGCTAAAAAAAACTTTAGCAACTCAAGAAAATAACGTTGAGTAAGACTGACGAAAATATCAAAAACCTACTTCAAGAGAAGTTCGCTTCTCATGAAAGTCCAGTAAATCCAGAGATTTGGAATTCTATTTCCAACTCAATGACTAGTGCCTCCTCAACAGCAGGTGCTGGAATATCAATTGCTAAAATCGTAGGTTTCGCAGCCGCTGCAATTATCGCTGCTGTAGCTGTTGTTTATGTTATTAATTCTAAAGAACAAGTTCAAAACGGTTCAGTTTCGATCACTCCACAGAAATCTGAAACAACCATTGATTCAACAACTTCAAAAGACGAATCAACTCAGGAGAATTCTACAATTGCAACAACCGAATCAGGTACAATTGTAGCTTCAAAAAAATCAGTTGAACCGACAACAGTATCTACTCAAAATGAACTTGTAGTTGAAGATATCAATAAAGGAAAATGGCACGACTACACTGATGCTCCACATGTTTTGGAAAATGATAAAAATCAAGACGACGAGGAAAAAAATAATGACGCTATAAACAATACGGCAATTTCAAATTCAACTGAAGAACCTTTGTCTGCTTCATTCCATTCAAGAGTCGTTGATGCTAATTCGCTTAGATATTTCTTTTTCCCCAAAACCAGCGCAAGTGCTAGTTTCAAATGGACTTCTTCAGATGGCTACACTAGTACCGATATGACTTTTTCCCATCAATTCAATGATGAAGGAAATTACTCTGTCGAGCTCACGGTTACCGACAATTCTGGAAATATTGCAACAGAATCTACTACTGTTCCAGCTTTCAAACCAATAGCTTTCAAAATACCAAATGCCTTTTCACCAGGAATTAATGGTAAAAACGACGTTATTGACTTCGAGGAAGCTACTCAAAATGAATCTAGTATTGTGTCTGTATCAATTCTTGATAGAAACGGCAATCTCATTTATGAATCCAAGAATAGCTTCATTTGGGATGGCACAGCCAACAACGGTGAAATGGCCTCAAATGGCACATACACCTACATTATCACCGCAATAGACAAATTGGGTGAATCTCGGATGAATAAGGGAACTATTCAATTGTTCGGCGAATAAGGTTCGCTATATTTGTCGGTTTTTAGAACTTGCTTTTAACCTTTTCAATCTCTACAATGAGAAATACTATATTTCTTTTCGCATTTATTACTCTCCTCTGCTCAAACAGTGCAATTGGACAATCCAATGCACCAATTTCATTGGCAAATACTTTCCGCGAAAACACGTGGAAATACACACCTGAGCTTTCTGAAGAAGAATTATATCGCTACGAGCGTCTTCTTTACATGAGCAAAGCTGATTGGGAGCTTTTCCGCACAGACCCTCGCTATAATGATCAGCGTGTGCGTCAAATCTATCACGAACATAAAGGCAAAATCAATCTTACTAATTCAACTCCAGGAGTAGCTAAAAGCATGACTGGCGACGAGTGTAATTGTTGGGTTGAACCGGACAACACTTACACATTCTCTGATCCAAACGACTGGCCTAACTGCGGCGGCGGTGGCCCTGGTGTTGACTGTTGGATCGGTCCACTTTCACTTCCCTTCGATTTTTGCTTCTTTGGACAAGACTTCAACCAAGTTGTTATCACTTCAAAAGGAACAATAGTTTTCGGAACAACAGGATACTTTGACTGGACACCTTCTGAATTCCCTACGCCAACAGTGGCCGGCGAACCACAATACGATCAAATAGCTGGTTTCTGGGCAGACTTTGACTTCCGTCAATCAGGTGAACTTGCCTATAAAATAACTGATGAAGCATTCTATGTAAACTTTATCGATGTTGGATATTATGCCAATCACGGTGATAAAACGAATAGCTTCCAAATCCTTATCACAGCAAACGATACAGGAATAATCCCTGGTGACAATAACGTTCAGCTTTGTTATCTCGATATGGATTGGGCTCACGGAGACGTTGGTGGCTCTGGCGGATTTAGCGGTCCTTCTCCAGCTACAGTTGGTGCTGACCGTGTAGCAGGAACAAGCCACGTTCAATTTGGTCGTTTCAACCTAAACAGTGCTGTTTACAACGGACCTTACGGCCAAGCAGCAAACCAACAAGACGGAATTGACTGGCTCGATAACAAAGTATTTGAATTTAATACTTGCTTGACAAGCGCCAATATTCCTCCTATTTCAACTATTAGCGCTCCTTGCGATACCATTTTCCTTTGTCAAGGAGACGTTTATGATTTAGGAATGCAGTTCATCAGCCCTGAAACAGGCCAAAGCACTAGTATCACAACCTCTCAAACGGGTACAGGTCTTAGCGCTAATTCAACTTCAGGAAATACGGCAACATTAACTGCTAGTTACACTGCATCAATGTCAAATCTAGGTGCTAATACAGTTGTTATTACAGCTACCGATAATGGAAGTCCCGCGGCTACCACAACAATGACATTTATCTTCTTTGTTCAAGATATTATCCCGCCCCCAATCGCAATCACTGGTGACCTTTCGATCTGCGCAGGTGGTGAAACACTACTTTCTGCCACCTCAGGCTTCGACTCGTACTATTGGAGTTCTGGTTGCGATGAAGCAGATTGCCTTGTAGAACAAGGAGGTAATGTTACTGTACTTGGTTACATTGGAACTTGCTCTTCTACCGCAACAGTATTTGTAGAAGCTTCTGATTATTTCATTCCTGATTTCGTAAACGGAAATGAACCTCTAGAAGTTTGTCCTGGTGTCAACGCTGAAGTTTGCCTAACCGACGAATGGGAAAGCTATACTTGGTCTGTATTCCCTGGCTATGAAGGAACAATTCCTGCAGGAACCGCTACAAACCAACAGTGCTTCCAAGCCGATGGCGATTTCCCTGGTTTCTATCAAGTAATCGTAGAAGATGAATTCGGTTGCGAAGGTTTCAATATCCAAGAAATCGTGCAAGTGCAATCTTTCATTGATGAAACAAATGAAGAAAACACTGGTGCTTATTGCAACGGTTTAGAAGCTGTTGAATTTATTGGTGGATTTAGTAATCCTGCTGAAGGATCACTTATCGTTTATTGCCTTAGCACTTCTGCAAATGGATGGCAAGGTTCTTATCTGAGTGTTGTAATCACTCACACAGATGGAACGAGCGACACCTATTTGATGACAGGCGCAAGCACATTCACTGTAAACAATGCTCCTATCACTCTTGATGACCAAATTACAATCACTTACGTTTCTAGCGGAAGTGGTGATGCGAACAACAGCTTTTGGGTAATCAACTGTGGCGGAACACCATATCAAAGTGCTCAAGGCATCACTCCTGGTGTTGTTTATTCTGAAATTTCTGAATGTAGCTCACAACCTTTGAACGGTACTTGGACAGTTACTGGTCCTGCCGGTTGGTCTATGACTACACTAACTCAATACAACCCAATCAGCGGTGGTGTTGAATCTCCAAACGTATTTACTCCTGGTGGTTACGGCATGTACACTCTTTGTTTCAGCGATCCTGAATGTAATCTTGATCACTGCTATGATCTTGAATACACCACGGCACCTTCATTGACTATGACTCCAAGCCTTGATCAATTGCTTTGCGATAATCAAACTTCTTCTATCTCTATCGATGTAAATGATATTGGTGGCACTGGTAATATCACATGGACAGGTCAAGGACTTAATGTTGCTTCTGACGAACTTTCGGCCGTTGCTGGTCCTTACACAACCTACGTGACAACTACAGTTGAAGCTACAATCACGAATGGTTGCGGAACTGCTTCTGACGAAATTGTAGTCGAGCACCAAAATGATATTCCTACTTTCACAATGGATGATGAATTCCTGTGCAACAATGGTACAGTAACTCTAGATCCTATACCAAACAACCAAGACAACTCTGCACTTGTATATGATTGGAATCCTGGTGTTGGTGCAAACTCAACTCTTGTAGTTTCTCAAAGTGGTAACTACTGCGTTGTTGTTTCAAACGATTGTGATGAATCTTCAGAAGTATGCGCGGACGTTACTTTAGTTCCTGCTGCTAACGTTACACCACTTCCAGCTTCAATTCTTGAATGTGACGAAACGGAAGTTGACCTGAGCGTAAACGTACCGAATGGTTATTCGGTTTCTTGGAACAATGGTGCATCAACTGGTGCTATTACTGTTACCGAAGATGGTCAATATTGCTATGATGTAACTGACAACTCTGGTTGCGATACGCACACCACTGGTTGCACAAACGTTATTATCTCTCAAGAACCAACAATTAGCGCAAACACAACAGACCTCTACGCTATTTGCCCAGGTGAATGTCAACCACTTTCGTTGAATGCTTCTGGCGCAACTTCATATTCTTGGAGCAGCGATTGTTCTGGAATCAATATTCCATCGAATACAGGAGGCACATTCTCACTCTGCAGTGATGCAATTCCTGTAGCTTGTCAATTGCTTCCAATTACAGTTACCGGAACAGCAACAAACGTTTGTGGTTCTGAAACAGCAAACTTCATTGTTGCTGCTAACTCATGCCTTCTTATTGTACCAAACGTGTTCACTCCTAACGGTGACACTCAGAATCCAAACTTCGAAATATTTGGTCTAGACAACTACCCAAATACGAAGTTCACGGTATTCGACAGATGGGGTAAAGAAATGTACTCAAGCGACAATTACAAGAACGATTGGGGCCCACAAGACATTTCAGAAGGAACTTACTACTACATCATCGAACTTCCTTTTGGTATCACAAAAGAAATTACAGGATACTTTAATGTCCTGCGATAATTATTTGCTACTCTGATGAAAAGCCCTCTAGCGTAAGCAGAGGGCTTTTTTTATTTCCATGCTTCATCACTCCCACATACTTCGTATTTTGCACACTCCAATAAAGAAACGATGAGCAAGATTAAAACAGCATTCTTTTGTCAAAACTGCGGCACACAAAGCCCAAAATGGGTCGGTAAATGCCCGTCTTGTCAAGAATGGAACACCTTTGTAGAAGAAGTAGTGCAAAAAACTTCTTCCGAATCGTCGTTCAAATCAGGTTCATCACGCATGAGCAAACCTCGCGCAGTTTCAGAACTTGAATCCGAATTGCATCACCGTATTCCCGTTGTCGATCAAGAACTACATCGAGTGCTTGGAGGTGGCCTTGTTGCTGGAAGCTTGATTCTTTTTGGGGGAGAGCCCGGCATTGGAAAAAGTACGTTGATGCTTCAATTGGCATTGCAGCAACTCAATATGAGCGTGCTCTATGTATCTGGTGAAGAAAGTGAAGAACAAATTAAAATGCGCGTAGAACGAATTGGATTCGATAATCCGCGATGCCTCGTTTTAATGGAAACTTCTCTTGAAAATATCCTCCTTCATCTTGCAGAAGTAAAGCCCGATTTGTTAATCATCGATTCTATTCAAACGCTTACCAGTTCAGCGATTGAAAGTTCTCCCGGCAGTGTTTCTCAAGTGAGAGAGTGCACAACAAAACTCATGAAATTTGCCAAAGAATCGCACACGGTAGTTTTCCTGATTGGCCACATTACCAAAGAAGGAACACTTGCTGGTCCAAAAGTGCTTGAACACATGGTCGATTGTGTTTTGCAATTCGAAGGCGATCGACATCATATCTATCGCTTGCTTAGAAGCACCAAAAATCGATTCGGAAGCACAAACGAGCTTGGCATATATGAAATGGAAGGAAGCGGCCTTAAAGAGGTTGCAAATCCATCTGACATTCTTATCAATACACAAAACGATCAACTTTCTGGTTCAGCAATCTCTGCAACCATGGAAGGTCTTCGTCCATTGCTTGTGGAAATTCAAGCACTTGCAAGCACTGCAGTGTATGGCACCCCACAAAGAAGTACTACCGGTTTTGATATTCGTCGTTTAAACATGTTGCTCGCTGTATTAGAAAAAAGATGCGGTTTTAGATTAGCAATGAAAGACGTTTTCCTAAACATCGCCGGCGGAATGCGCATTGAAGATCCTGCAATGGACCTTGCGGTAATTACAGCTATCCTTTCAAGCTCGGAAGACATAGCAGTTTCAAGAACCATCTGCTTCGCAGGAGAAGTTGGTCTTAGCGGTGAAATTCGCCCTGTGACCAGAATTGATCAACGAATCAACGAAGCTGCAAAACTCGGTTTTGAAGAAATATATGTCTCTTCCTACAACAAAGGAATCACACAAACCAATGCAATAAAAATCCATAAAGTCGGAAAAGTGGAAGAACTCTTCTCTCAACTTTTTGGTTAATTTTTTTCTGTGAAAGAATTCCTGCGCAATAACAAATGGTCATTAACAATTGGATTTCTCCAATTGATCCTAATTGCCCTTTGCTTTGCAACAGCGGATTCTGAAGACATGCGTTTGTTTTTTAGTTCGGATACACTTTACCTACCTTCGATCTATCGCGATCTTTTCATAGATGGATTTACAATCGAAGGCTGGTTTCTGAATCCCGCGCCCAATCTATTCCCTGACGTATTTCTCTATTTCATTTTAAATTGGATTACAGGCGATTTCATACTTGCCTCCATCCTATTTTCATTCGTGCAATATTTACTTATTGCATTACTCATTCATCGCATTCTAAAACTTGTCATACCAAAAGCGGATGACTTTAGACTCGCTCTTATACAGCTTTCAATAGGTCTGATATATATTGTTTCTATAACAGACAATGACTTTGGATTTTCATTCCAACTCCTCAGCAATGCCTTTCACACGGGAGTATTCATCAATATTCTCATTGCACTTTTAATACTTCTATCGGAACTGAAAAGCCCTTCCATTTTCAAGAAAACACTTCTCTTTCTTCTAATCATCTTCTTTGGTTTTTCAGATAAAATATTCTGGATTGGTTTTTCTCTTCCGATGTTCTGTATAGCTTTTCTTTTACTTTTTAGTAAAAGAAAAATCTATGCTTCCATTCTACTTATTGTATCAATTATTGCAACAACGATTAGTGCTTATTTGCTTCACATTTTTGAAAATGCAGAATACTTAACAGTAGAAAAGCCCTTTAGATATCTTGATTTCGACAATATCGGGAACTCGTGGGACATCATGTACCATCAGCTTTCTACTTACGTAAAAGACCTTCGTATAAAAGGATTAATCATAGCACTTACTTTCTTTGCCGTGGTTGCTTCTGTGATCAACTCATTTGGGGCAATAAAACGATATTTCAAATCAACCGAACGTTCATTCGGTCTAAATGAATACTATCACATTTTCTTCATGGTATTCTCCGCCGCTGTATTCTGGGCCCCTATCATCAATGGAAATTACGGTGGTTGGGACACCATCAGATACATATTTGCCGTATTCATTTTCGCTCTCTTCTATCTCTTCAGTTTAATACCTGATCTGAGAATTAGCAGCAAAAAAATTATCTCCAAAATCTTTATTGGTCTTGCTGCTATTGGGTTGGTAGGATTAATTTTCAATTTTAAAAATCTCAACCAAGTCATTTCATATTACCCAAGGAAAGTCAACATCGTTGACCAAATTGCCACTGAACAAGGCTTAGAATATGGAGTTGCTGGATACTGGGACGCGAAACTCACTACGATGTTTAGCAAGCAAAATCTCAAAGTATTCTGCACATTTGAGAATTTTAACCCACATCTGCACGTGGTAAATCGGAATTGGTTTTTCGAAAAAGCGCATGCCCGAAACGAGTCTCCAGTCTACGGATTCATCATCATCGACGATGACAAACAGATCTCTGAGGCAATTAATATCCTCGGACCAGAATGCTTTATCGTTCAAAAAGAAGACATTAGAGTATTAATTACTCCTCCTTTCATCATTGACCGCGGCAGCAACAAAGCCGTAAAAATCACGGACTTAAAATAAGAAACTGCCCTTTCTTTTCTTAGGTTTGTGACATGAAACTCACATCATTCCTAGATTCATACAACCCACGTGTTCTGCATCGCCCATACATGATTGCAGAAGCTGGTGTTAATCACGAAGGCTCAATGGACCTTGCAAAACGTCTTATCGACGAGGCCGCAGAAGGTGGAGCGCATGCTATCAAATTTCAGACTTACAAAGCTGAAACCATTGCTAGCAAAGACAGTCCCTACTATTGGGATATCACAAAAGAGCCAACAAGAAGCCAATTCGAACTGTTCAAGAAATACGATAAATTCTGGAAAAAGGAATACGAGGAACTTGCTCGTTATTGCGAAACTGCGGGTATCGAATTCATGAGCACACCTTTCGATGTGGAAAGCGCTACATTCCTGAATGACCTGATGTCCGTATTCAAAATTTCAAGTTCTGATTTGACGAACCTTCCATTCATCGAATACCAATGCAGTTTCGGTAAACCTATTATTCTTTCTACAGGTGCTGCATTCAAATGGGAAGTGATGCAAGCGGTTGAGACCATCGAAAAGCATGGCAACCAACTCTGCCTAATGCATTGCGTTTTGAACTATCCTACGATGGATGAAAATGCGAATTTGGGTATGATAAAAGATATGATTCGTTTGTTCCCAGATGTTGTTCCGGGATATAGCGATCATACATTGCCAAAAGATATGCATACGTGCGAAGTGGCTACTCTTCTGGGCGCTGCAGTGATTGAAAAACATTTCACCCACGACAAAACGCTTCCTGGAAATGACCACTACCATGCGATGGACAAAGAAGATTTGAAAAACTTCTGGAAGCGTATGGACCGCACATTTGAAT
>JBJOKO010000039.1:0-12486 GCA_046046035.1 Bacteroidota bacterium
TCGCACTAAAAACTCCCTATCTAAAAAGAAGCTTTCTTTCTGAAAGAAATGTTTCGGAGATATTGAAAGAGGTCATGCCCGGAACAGTTGTTCTAGCTGTGGTTTCTATTTTGTTCGCCCTTTTGATTGGCTTGGTATTCGGCATTATTTCAGCATTGAAGAAAGATACTTTTATTGATCGATTATTGCTTTTTATTTCTGCATTAGGAATGGCTGGTCCTTCTTTTTTTGTAGCCATATTGGTGGCTTGGATTGGAGCTGTTTTGTGGAGAGAACAAATCCATATTCCTTTATTGAATATTGATTTGCCAGGTACAGGACTCAATATGACAGGATCTCTATATAGCGTTGATGTTTTTAAAGGAGAATATCTTGATTTGAAGAATGCGATTTTGCCTTTAATCACTTTAACGATTCGCCCATTGGCGGTTATTGTACAATTGACAAGAAGTTCTTTGCTTGAAGTAATGTCTCAAGATTATATTCGAACTGCACGTGCTAAAGGACTTTCCGAAACACGAGTTGTTGTAAAGCATGCACTTCGAAATGCGCTTAATCCTGTTATTACAGCAGTGAGTGGATGGTTTGCTTCGCTACTCGCGGGAGCTGTTTTTGTAGAATTTGTTTTTGGTTGGAAAGGCTTGGGACAAGAAATGTTTACCGCGATCGAAAAACAAGATTTACCTGTTGTAATGGGCGGAGTTATCGTAATCGCCGCAGCGTTTGTGATAATTAATATGCTAGTGGATTTACTCTACGCGTGGATTGATCCTCGGGTAAGAGTTTAGAGACGGTCGATTTCGCTATACTGAACAGCAGATTGGTTGAGCATCTGAATCATTTTCTTAGACATTTCATTGAAATATCTTTTCGTGCGATAAGCAACAACCCATTCAATTCCTTTCACTGCATTTGTAAGAAATAATTCGTCGGCAGCAAGAAGGTTCTGAGGATTCAAAGTGCATTCGTACACCTTGATTTTATTGTCTAATGCGAGATTGATGATATTCATTCTCATTGTTCCTGCTACACATCCGTCTTGCAAAGTAGGAGTGTAGAGCACACCGTTAGAAACGATGAAAATATTACTAGATATTGACTCGATTATTGCGAACTTATTGTTTTGAATCAATGCGTCGTCGAGGTTCTTTTCTTTGCTATGAAGCGCGGCCATGATGTATAGTTGCGCATTCAAAGTTTTATAAATAGAAAGCTTATTGATGTCCTTTTTGAAATCAGTAAAGATGTCTATCGTCTTACCTATGGTGTTCAGCGTGAATTCATTTTCTAAAAGTGGTTCTGACTCGATTAGATACCCCACATCATCTGTGTGTGGTAGGTAATTTCCAGTAGAACGACGATAGAAAGTGATACGCACTCTCCCACCTTTGGTGATATTATTTCTTTGTAATAATCCTTGTATTTGATTGCGCATAAGCTCGATGTTGAATCCTTCAGCAGAATTCATTTTCAAAGCTTTTAATGTGTCTATGATGCGTGAGAAGTGATTTTCCAAGAAAAGAACTTTCCCATTTATAACACGCATACTTTCAAAGAAGCCGTCTCCCAATCGGAACGCACGATTATCCTTAGCAATGAATGCTTGATTTTCGTTGATGTATTCGCCGCGATGGAAAACGTAACTCATTATGCCTCCAAATTTATAACGTAATCAATGAGTGGCGCATTAGTAGGGATTTTAATTCCGGCTACTCCAGCTTTGTTTGCGCATTCTACGTCGCGGTCACGATCGCCGATCATAAGACTTTTCGAAGGGTCAATATCATATCTGGCAATTGCTCTTTCCATCATAAGGCTTTGAGGCTTGCGTGAAAGCGAATTGCTAAGTTCTGAATGATCGGGCGAGTAGTAAATGGCTGTAATATGTACACCTTTTTCTTCACAAGCTCTGTAGAGTTTCTCGTGAATTTCATGCACTGTTTCGTGCGTGTACAAGCCCTTTGCGATACCACCTTGGTTGGTGATAATGATGATTTTATATCCTTTTTCTTGAGCCATTTTTAGGGCATCAATAACAGTTGGAAGGATTATAAATTCTTCAGCAGAAAATGTATAATCTCCAGGGTCGTGATTGATTACGCCGTCGCGGTCTAGAAAAAGGGCTTTATTCAACATTTCTGCAAATATAAGTGCAATACCGCCTATTGTATTTATTCTCTTCGAGAAGGGTGCAAAGCGCGATAAGCCAGAATTCCACTAACAATGGTCATCACACCTCCAACGAAGAACGAAGAGCCTGGGAAATAGAAGGGAGTATTTGGTCCAATAAAATAGGAGAATATTCCTGTCATCAAGAGCGGTCCAAAAATAGAAGTCAGGGAAACTAGGCTTGTGAGCGCTCCTTGAAGTTCTCCTTGCTCATTTGCCGGAACTGCAGCAGACATCATGCTTTGAAGGGCTGGTCCTGCGATTCCGCCTAGGCAATATGGAATTAGAAAGACATACATCATCCATCCAGCGCCAGCAAAAGCGAAGAGGAAGAATCCAGCCGCGTAAAGGAATATTCCTAGGTATATGGAGCGTTCATTACCCAATTTAGGATTGATATATCGGATCAATAGTCCTTGAACCAAAGCGACGAGAATACCTACAGCGCCAAGGGAAGTACCGATTTGTTTTTCTGTCCATTGGAATTTTTCAATACAGAAAAATGACCAATTGGTTTGAATAGCGTGCGATGCGATATAGATTATGACCAATGAAGCTACAAGTCCAGCGATGAATTTGTATTTGAATAGATGTTCCAATGAGCCTTTTGGGTTGGCTCTTTTCCAATCGAATTCTCTTCTATTTTCTTTTGGTAAAGACTCAGGAAGAATGAAGTAGCCGTAAAGGAAATTGATAAGCGTAAGAATTGCTGCAGCAAAGAATGGGACGCGCGGTCCAAAGCTTCCGAGCAGTCCTCCAATGACTGGTCCGATGATAAATCCAAGTCCGAATGCAGCGCCTATTAGTCCAAAGTTCTGTGCACGTTTTTCTGGTGTGCTGATATCAGCGATGTAGGCAGATGCTGTTGTAAAGCTTGCGCCCATGATTCCGGCTATTATTCTTCCGATAAAAAGCCAGATAAGATTTGGAGCATAGGCGAGCAGAATGTAGTCTAGTCCGAAACCGAATAGGGAAAGTAGGAGGATAGGACGGCGGCCGTATTTATCACTAAGACTTCCGAGGATAGGAGAGAAGACAAACTGCATGAGGCTGAATGCCATCATTAGCCAACCGGTGTAATTTGCGGCAGCATCTATTCCTTCTCCAGTAATTTCTTTGAGCAATGTAGGTAGAACAGGAATAATAATTCCGAGTCCTATCACATCGATGAGGAGGGTAATGAAAATAAATAAAAGCGCGGGTTGGCGTTTTTCAGACATAGCGAATCAATAAAGGTTCGCAAATGTAGGAAACTTAGTCACGACGGCGACCACCACCAGCATATAGCATGATAAGATAAGTCAATTGAGCTATGGCAGCTAACGCTGAAACAACATAAGTTAATGCAGCCCATTTCAAAGCATCCTTGGCATCATCGTATTCTGAATTCACTACCACATTGTTGTTTTTGATCCAAGCCAATGCACGTGCACTTGCGTCGAACTCTACAGGTAATGTGATGATGCTGAAAAGAGTAAGGATTGCTTGAGCCACGATAGCAAGTAAAAGCAATTGAGGAAATCTAGATGCCAAAAGGATGGCAGCCATAAATACCCAAGGCATAATTCCACCAGCCACACTAACAATAGGCACAATGGCGCTTCTCATTTGAAGGAAAGAATATGCAGTGGCGTGTTGTACAGCATGACCACATTCGTGTGACGCTACGGCTGCCGCTGCTGCGTGACGACCATGATAAACGTCTTGACTCAGATTTACAGTTTTATTCGCAGGATTGTAATGGTCAGTAAGAGTTCCTTGAACACAAACCACTTGAACATCTAAGATTTGATTGTCGCGAAGCATGCGCTCGGCGATTTCTTTTCCGCTCATTCCTGAGCCTAGAGTAATCTTGCTGTATTTCTCGAATTTTGATTTTAAGCGAGCTTGAACCAACATTCCAACTAGCGCGAAAGCACCAGCTATAATATAAATCATCATCATAATACGTAGGTCTTATAGAACAAAGTTAAAGCTAAGAACGCATAACAGAATCATAATGTTCGTCATGCAAAGTTAAAGCGTCTTAAAATGCGTTTAAAGATTGTCGTACGTGTATATAGGATTTAGCTCTGTGCCTGCTTTCATTTCGAAAACTGGTTTTATCAATCCATTTTCAAGACCATATACCCAGCCGTGAATGTCCGGTTGTTTTTTATGTTTCCAAGCGGATTGAATTATAGATGTTTTTGCAAGATTCATTACTTGCTCCTGCACGTTAAGTTCAACGAGACGGTCGACTCTTTTGTCTTCACTCTCAATTGCTTCTAATTCTGTTTGATGAATTCTATAAACGTCTTTAATGTTACGAAGCCATTTGTTGATAATGCCAAGACTATGGTGACCCATTGCCGCCTTTACACCACCGCAGCCGTAGTGCCCACATACGATGATGTGCTTTACTTCAAGCACCTCTACTGCATATTGGAGTACACTCAAAAGGTTGAGGTCGGTGTGAATGACCATATTCGCAATATTTCTTTGAACGAAAATTTCGCCTGGCTCTGTTCCTGTGATTTCATTCGCGGGAACTCGGCTATCGCTGCATCCTATCCAAAGAAATTCTGGTGTTTGCAGATTTGAAAGGCGTGAAAAATAATTTGGGTCATCTTCTACCTTTTCGGCAGCCCAAGCTTTATTTTCGAGTAAAAGTCTTTCGTACGATTTCATATTATTTTATCTGGCTTTCTTTAAAACGTTCACTTTCTCTAAACTCAACAGAAATTCCTCTGAAATGAGCCTGTTCGTCGTAATCTCGAAGAAGTTCTCGCACATCTGAATCTACAAAATTTGTTTTTGAAAGATCAATAATGAGTTTTGAATTATCTGGTATTCTCTCGAGAAGCCCTTTAATAATTGGCTTGTTGAGGAATGAAACATCGCGGCGTAATTTGATTAGGAAGCGATCTCCATCTTTTGCAAGAACAACAGTATTCTTGAAATTACTTTTAAGAATATAGAATACACCTGCACTAATACCAATTAAGATACCTATCAATAAGTCCGTAAATAGAATGGCTACGATAGTTACCACAAAAGGAATAAACTGGTTAAGTCCTTTCGCATAAAGTTCTTTGAAAAGAGTTGGCTTTGTTAGCTTGTATCCCACAAATATGAGGACAGCAGCTAGTGTTGCAAGAGGTATTTTATTTAGGAATTCGGGGGCGAAATACACACAAATAAGAAGAAGAACACCATGAAGAATGGCAGACATTTTAGACTTTCCTCCGGCATTTACATTGGCTGAGCTTCTTACAATGACAGCAGTTACAGGTAAGCCACCCAAAAATCCAGAAACGATATTTCCCGCCCCTTGAGCTACAAGCTCTTTGTTGGGAGGAGTAAAACGTTTCATGGGGTCAATCTTATCCGAGGCCTCAATGCTCAATAGCGACTCTAGACTTGCAACAATAGCCAATGTAGCGGCCGTGCCAAGTATACTAAAATTGAAGATGTATGAAAAATCTGGGAATGTGAATTGTCCAGCGAACTCAGTCAGGTTTGATGAAATAGGAATATTCACAAGGTGATCAGGAATCAAAACGGAACCGGGGTACCATATCTTAACTATTTCATGCATTGTTATCCCCACACCAACAGCTACGAGTGATCCGGGTATAAGATTGATAATTGGGGTTTTCTTGAAAAGCTTTGTTTCCCACATAATCAAAATCCCCATAGACACTAGACCAATTACAATGGCTGTAGGACTTAGGTCACCAATCATGGTAAACAATTCGGAGATAGTGTTATGACCGTCTTCTTGGATAAATTCTTCATCACCCTCAGGTACCGCGTCGTGACCAACCAGATGGGGAATTTGTTTGAGAATGAGTGTTAGTCCTATGGCGGCGAGCATACCCTTTATGACAGAGGAGGGGATGAATTCTCCGACTATACCAGCTTTGAGTTTTCCGAAAATTATTTGAAGTACACCGGCAAGAACGACTGAAACTAGGAATGCTTCGTAGGATGGAGATTTCACAATTGCCGCAGCAACAATTACAGTTAACCCTGCTGCTGGTCCGCTGACACTTACGTGCGAGCCGCTGAGCATTCCGATAACTATACCTCCAACTACTCCGGCAATAATACCTGCAAAAGGAGGTGCTTTGGAGGCTAAAGCGATTCCAAGACACAGTGGCAAAGCCACGAGAAATACAACGAGCGCCGCAGGCGCATCACTCTTTAGCGAACTGAAAAGTCCGCCGAAATAATTTTTTTTGGTCATAGCAACGGCGCTAATCTAATTAGAATGATTCAAAACAGTTTAGTTTTTTGAACTTTTTAGGACTTACTTTGTCTAAAACACTATGAATCCAATGAGAGCTATTACTATTTTACTGGGAGTTGCAACCCTTAGTCTTTTCGCAAGATTCAAATGCAATGAGCAACCTGTAATAAATCTAAGTGAGATGCCATCAAATTTTCATGAGTTTAAAATTGCATCCTTAGATGGGGCTGATTCTATTGATTTTTCTCAATACAAGGGAAAGTACATTCTATGTGTGAATGTAGCAAGCAAATGCGGCTACACTCCACAATACAAGGGGCTTCAAGAACTTTATGAAAAGAATAAAGACAAATTAGTTATTGTAGGTTTTCCTTGTAATCAGTTCTTAGGGCAAGAACCAGGTACAAATGAGGAGATTTCTGATTTCTGTGAAAAAAATTACGGAGTCACTTTTCCGCTTACAACTAAAATCAATGTGAAAGGCAAGGATCAACATCCTATTTATTCTTGGTTGACCATGAAATCGCTTAATGGTAAACAAGATGATAATGTGAAATGGAATTTTCATAAATACCTGATCAGTCCAAATGGTGAGTGGTTAGCCGCTTTCCCATCTAATGTGGAGCCTGATAGTCCAGAAATTTCTAATTATTTGAAGTAAGTTTTATTGGCCTTATCCTTGCATCGGGAAATTTATAAAACCTCTGCATGCGATTAATTGTACCCCTTTTTGTTGTCTTGTTCTCGGGCATTGTATCCTGCAATGGTCCCAAGAAAATGTTGAAGGAAGCCAAAGTCTATGAGGATGGCGGACTTCGCGAACAGGCTTATCAAGCCTATAGCTCCATTTATGATCAGCATGCAAAACCGGAGGCTTTGGTCGGAATGAAGCGAATCGCTCAGTCTATAATGATTGAGAAATTTCAAAAAGCTCAAATGGAATGTATGCGTGGCAACCATGAGCAAGCGTTGACTTATTATGATGATGCTTTCGCATACGCAAATTCAAAATCCCATCTTCAATTAGAAATTCCGCTTTCCGCGGAAGAACAAAGGGCGCAATGCAAGTCTGATTATTTTAATTCATTGTATGACAAAGCCGAGAAGGCCGTGCTTGATGAGAATTATGATGAAGCTCAGAGATTAATTCAGAAACTCCGTTATTTAGATCGCAATAATAAAAAGGTGGAGTACTTGGATTTGATGAGTCAGATTTATCCAAAGTACAATTCTGGCGTCAAAGCTATGGAGCTTGAATTGTGGAGAGATGCTTACGATTATTTCAATGAAGTATGCAAGCTTGATGCTGATTTTAAAGATGTATTGAAGTTGAGAGAGCAGTGTTTGAATAAGGCCAAATACACCATAGCCTATGTTCCAATATTGAAATCAGATATTGATGATGCCATTGAGTCTAGTGTAAGTGCATTTGTAAAACAGAAAGTCTTGGCTCTGCAAAGTCCATTCATAGAATTGGTAGAAAGAGAAAGTCTAGAAGAAATGCTTCAAGAGCAGATGAATAGTATGAATGCGGCATTTGATCAGAATGATGTGATTGAGGCTGGAAAGCTTGCAGGTGCTCGCTATATTATTACAGGCGAATTAGTGATGTATGAGCACAAGACATCTCCTCAACGCGGATATGAGAAGAAGGCCTATCTGGGAAGTGATGTTGATGATAAGAAAGTAAAGTATATTGAGTATCGATTGGGAAGAGGAATTGACGCTTCCTTTAGATATAAAATACTTGATGCAGAAACTGGAAAAATTTACGCATCAGAGGTTATACCATATATAGAGAGAGACAATGTTGTTTGGTCTGACTTTGAAGGAGACTACACTCGTTTGTATCCCGGCGAGTGGAAGTGGCAGTTGATTAATAGCAAAGAAGATATTGTCTTAATCGATCAACGAGAAGAGTTGATGAGTCAGTTTACTGGACGAAAGGGACCAATCACTGAATTGGAAATGCGCATGAAAATGATGGAAGAGATAGGCACCAAAGTGGCCTTCGCTGTCAAAAATTTCAAGCCTTAAGCATGTTATCGAATTGAAGAATGGTGTAGAGCATCGAGAAATGATTGTCGTTTTTCAAAACCAGATCAGCATATTTCATTCGCTCTTCGTCGCTTAGCTGAAGCGCAATTCTTTTTTCAACTTCTTCCTTAGAAATATTGTCGCGTCGGGCAACACTCGAAATGCGTTGATCTAGCGGTGCAGTAACTACTACTATTTTATCACAATCTTTATAGGAACCACTTTCGATGAGTATGGCTGCTTCTTTTATTATATAGGGTGCTTTGAGGTGTTGCTTCCTCCAAAGGGCAAATTGCTCGGCCACCCAAGGATGAATGAGTTCATTGATGAATGCTAGATTTTTTTCATTGTTGAAAATCTCTTTTCGCATCATTTCTTTGTTCACCCCGTTTTCACTGAGAACATGATTTCCGATTTTTGATGCAACGGCTTCGCGAATGATTGGATCGGAATAAGCGAGTTTGGCTACATCATCAGCATAGAAAACGGGGTTTCCGAGAATTTCAAAAACTCGAGCGACGGTTGATTTTCCGCTTCCAATGCCACCTGTAAGACCAATTTTAATCATTGGTCACAAAGATGTGACTGTTTTAGGAATGTCGCGTTACTTTTGCGGGCAAATAATTTTGCCATGCCTCTAATAGCTCCATCTGTTTTGTCTGCTGATTTTGCCAATCTTCAGCGCGATATTGAAATGATTAATCAATCGGATGCCGATTGGTTTCACGTAGATGTGATGGATGGCGTCTTTGTTCCGAATATCTCTTTCGGATTCCCTGTTATAAAGGCATTGAAGAAATATGCAACAAAGCCATTGGATGTGCATTTGATGATAGTTAATCCAGACAGGTATATTCAGGAGTTTGCTGATGCTGGTGCAGACATTCTAACTGTTCACTACGAGGCATGTCCACATTTGCACCGTACGATTCAAGCGATAAAGAAAGCGGGTATGAAAGCGGGTGTTTCCATTAATCCGCATACACCTGTTTCAGTGCTTGAAGATGTTATTTGTGATTTGGATTTGGTGTTAATCATGTCAGTAAATCCAGGTTTTGGAGGTCAATCTTTTATTGAGAGAACTTACTCTAAAATTAGCTATATCCGTGAAATCATTGCCGAAAATGAGGCGAAATGTCTTGTAGAGGTAGATGGTGGCGTGAATGGCGATAATGTCAAAGCCTTGGTTGAGGCCGGAGCGGATGTCTTAGTGGCTGGAAATTACGTGTTTGGCCATTCTGACCCTTTTGAGGCGATTCGCAGCCTGAAGGAGATCTAATTTTCCGCTATTTCTTCCATTATTTTAAAAGTGTACAACTGACACACAGGGTGTTGGGGGCGATTTTTTTTGTTTTTTTTGTCCCGGTACACAAAAAATGTCTAGTGTTTAAAATGTTGAAAATCTGTTAATTATCACAATTCCGAGTGATTTTGCGGAGAAGAATCTTTCGACGAAATGAAACTTTTTGTCGATGAATGTGCGTAGAAAGCAGTTTTAGGGGTATATTTGCCTCACTAATGTCCTTAAACGACGTTAGACTACCTAAACAAGTTTTTACACTAACCAATCTTTAAACAAATGACAAACCTCTACTCGTCTTGGGGTTCTGGCTTAAAAACGCGTCAAGCATTGAGAGCCATTCTTTTCTTGTTTTCATTTTGTTGTTTTTCGATTCTAGGACATTCTCAGTCTTATGCTGATGTGATTTCTGGCGAAAGCGGCATTGTGAATTCATCTTATGCGCTGAACGCAGCGGATGGAGCAGGAGCACAATTCTATGAAAATGGAGACGTGCTTACGCTACAACTGGATGCAACAGTGCCATCAGGAACTCCTTATTACATTACTTGGAGAAAGCGTACCGGCGAAGCTGGTAATGCACGTCCAGTAGTAAGAGAATCTGCCACTGGTGGTTCATGGACGGACAATCCGACCTTGACTCAAAGCAGCAGCACCTCTTTCGTTACTATTGCTTACACAGCACAGTGCGATTTAAACTACATTCAAATCACTAAGAATTCTGCAGTTCCTGCGGATTTTGAAATTGATGCCATCACTACTTTGCAGTATGATGATTGCGCAACAATTGTCGGTGGATGTAATTTGGTAGGTTTTGAATCTAGCTCGTCAAGAATTTTCTGGGTGCCTTCTTTTGGTACAGATTTCAAAGCGAGTGGAAGTATTGGTTTGTCTTTAACAAAATACTCTGATGGAACAGCTCACCTTTCTGGGGTGATTGAAAGAATCGGAGATTCTTCTAAAAAGTTTATTGTAAAAGTTTGGTTCAATAACGAATCAGATTACACTAGTTGGATCAATCAGGGCAATACTGCTCATAGCCCAAACTTGGGTGACGAAGCTAGCTGGATGTTTTATGATTTTGATATGTCTAAGACCAACCAATTAATTGGTATCGATGGTCAAGAGTCAATTCGTTTAAATATCTATCCACAGGTTTCTAGTGGATCTTTGGATTTAAATAACTTGGGTTCGCTTACACAAGCGAGCCTTTCAGGTTCTAATTTTCAATATGGTTTCCAACTCGGTCAAGGAGCAAATGCTCAAAACGGAGATTTTGGAGCTTCTGCTTGGTTTGTTTACAATGGAACTCACCAAGGTAATGGTGATATCAACTCTAACCTAGCTTCATGCTGGGATAACAACGTTTGTTATAACGTAACGAATGGTGGAACAATTGGTTCAAACCAAACTGGTTCTGCACCTTATGATGTTGCTTTGTTGACTAGCATCACATCTGCTTCAGGCGGAAGTGGTACAACTGAATATGTATGGATGTATCGCAATGCGACAACAAACTGGAACATGATTGCAATCGAGAATTCAAATTCTCCTTCTTTCGATCCAGGTTCAATTTGTGAGACTACTATATATAGAAGATGCTCAAAGAAAGTAAACTGTTCATCATGGGACGGTGAGTCAAATGACGTTACAATCACAGTTAACGGTTCTTGTGCAACTTGCAACAACGTTACTAGCGGTGGAACAATTGGTTCTAACCAAACAGGTTGTGGTCCATTTGATCCTGCTGCTATTACTAATATCGCTTGGCCAACAGGTGGTTCTGGCAACATTGAGTACATGTGGTTATATAAGAGCGCATCTACTTCATGGAACTTAATCACTATTGATGGAGCAACTGCTGCATCTTATGATCCAGGTAGCTTAACTGAAACAACTTATTTCCGTCGTTGTGCTCGCCGCGCTGGCTGCACTTCTTGGAATGGTGAATCAAATGACGTTATCATCACTGTTAATGCTTGTTGCGATAACGTAACAAACGGTGGTGAAATCGGATACAACCAATCTGGTTGTGCTCCATATGATCCAACAACTTTCGTAAACATCACTCTACCTTCTGGTGGTTCTGGTGCAATCGAATATATCTGGATGTTTAAGAATGCTTCTACTGGTTGGAACTTCTGGACAATTTCAGGTGCTAACGGTCCTTCTTATGATGCTGGTCCAGTTGGTGAAACAACTTATTTCCGTCGTTGTGCTCGTCGCTCAGGATGTACTTCTTGGGATGGTGAAACAAACGATGTGATTGTTACAATTACTACTGATAATGTTCCTCCAGTATTCACAAACGTTCCATCTGATGTAACTGTTGAATGTGCTGCTGGAATTCCTGGTGTTGTTACGCCAACAGTAACTGATAATATCGACACTACACCAACAATTACTTTTAGTTCTGATACTATAGTAAATGGTATGTCAAGCACAATGTGCGAAATTACAGACGCGGATTCTCACACACTTTACATTTCTGGAGCAGTAGCAAGTGCATTAGGAGTAACAAATCCTAATTTCACAAGCGTAACTCCAGGTCAATTTGAGTTGTTTGCTGATGGAAGTCTGAAAATGACCGGTATCGTGCAAAGCGCTCAATACTCAAGCAAGAAATTTGAATACACTGCATGGTTCAAGTCTCAAAGAACTTGGGCTGAGTGGCATGCTATCGCAAACTCTAGCACTGCTAGTGGTTTCCGTGAAGCAAAATTGGATGCTGGTACAAGTGTTACAA
>JBJOKO010000040.1:0-12125 GCA_046046035.1 Bacteroidota bacterium
TGTAGCCTCACGACTTGTAGAAGAGTTTTATAAACCAGCGATCGTACTAACTGAAATTGATGGAAAGCTCGCGGGAAGTGCTCGCTCCATTCCAGGAATTGATTTGTACGAAGTACTTGGTCAATGTCAAGATCTACTAGAGCAATATGGAGGTCACGCGATGGCCGCTGGATTGTCGATGTCGCCATCAAAGTTTGATGCTTTTCGTGAGCGTTTAGATAAGATTATTGAAACGCAATTGCACAGCGTTAGACCTAAGCCATTTATTGAATATGATCAAGAAATTAAATTGGCTGATATCAACGATAGATTCTATAGACATTTAACAATGTTTGCTCCTTTCGGACCGGACAATATGAAACCCATATTCTTGGCACGAAATCTCCGTAATGCGGGCGCTACAAGGGCTGTAGGTGAAACCTTCAAGCATCTTAAGCTATCTGTTTACGAAGGAGAAATGCGTGATAAGAAAATGGATGGAATTGGTTTTGACCTCGGAAGTTGGGCTGATCCAATTGCACAAAATACGCCGATAGATATTCTTTTTACTGTAGAAGAAAACGTATGGCAAGGCCAACGCTCGCTTCAATTAAATGTAAAAGATATTCGGTTTAGTCATTAAATCTCACGATCCTTCAAAGCATCCCAGCCTTGCGCTTTTAGAGCGATGGCTTCTCCGCCGCGAGTAATCATGCGACATCCATTCGCTTCTTCTGTCACGTGACCAATTACGGTGAACATTGGATTGCCTTTGATTTTTTCGAAATCATTCTGCTTTATCGTAAACAACAACTCATAATCCTCGCCGCCATTCAATGCAGCAGTGGTATGGTCAAGTTTAAATTCTTTAGCAGCAGCAATGGTTTCAGGAGAAATTGGAATTTTCTCTTCGTAGATATCGCAGCCCACAAAACTTTGATCAGCAATGTGCATCAATTCAGAAGCAAGGCCGTCTGAAATATCAATCATCGATGTAGGACGAACATCTAATTTCGCTAGCATTTCAACCACATCTTTTCTTGCTTCAGGCTTGAGCTGACGCTCGAGGATATAATCGTACCCAATCAAGTCAGGTTGTGATTGTGGTGCAGATTTGTAAACTTCTTTTTCGCGTTCTAATACTTGCAATCCCATGTAAGCCGCGCCAAGGTCGCCACTCACAACGATCAAGTCATTCAATCGCGCTCCTGCACGTGTTGCAATCTTAATTGGATCTGCAGTACCAATAGCTGTGATTGAAATAATGAGTCCACTTCGTGATGATGTGGTGTCGCCGCCAACTAGGTCAACGCCGAACCACTCGCAGGCTTTTTGAATTCCAGCATACAATTCTTCAATAGCTTCAAGAGAGAAGCGATTGCTCACAGCTATACCAACTGTAATCTGTGTTGGAATAGCGTTCATCGCGCAGATATCGCTGAGATTAACCGCTACGCTTTTGTACCCCAAGTGCTTAAGTGGAGTGTACATCAAATCAAAGTGAACACCTTCTACGAGCATATCTGTGCTCACCAAAATTTGCTCACCTTCATTCGGTTGAATTATCGCAGCATCATCACCTACACCCTTTACAGTGCTCTTGTGAATCAGCGGGAAATACTGAGTGAGGTGCTTAATCAAGCCAAACTCACCGAGTGAATTCAATTCTGTACGTTCGTTACTCATGGTGCAAAGGTCGCACTACTTTCTCAAGCAGCCAACTGCTCGCGAAATTTCTTTCCACTCACCTTGCTTTTAGCCCAAGACAAGAAATCAAAATATTCAAAAACGAACTGCTCAAATGGATTTTGTTTTAGTTCTTGAAGCTGAGCTTGCAAGTCAGTATACAAATCGTCGTTTGACTTGTTGGTGCGCTTTTTCAGCATTTCATTTACAAAATCAAGCATGATAGTTTCAAAGGCAAATACTTTGTTTCGAGTTGCCAAGAAACGCTGAGTAGAGCGCAATGTGTAAGGGAGCAATTCTTTATTTCCGAGCTCCAGGTGAATCACCAAATTCAATATTTGTGCAATGCAGTGAATGTCTTTTGTCTTGTCGATATCAACGTTGTTGAGCAGTTTATTTACCCATTTCAACGATTCGTGGTATTGTTCTAATCCGAAATAAATGACAGCGATATTGAAATAGAAATGTGCTTTGCGAACGTTGCTCAAATTCTCATTGAAAGCAGCAAGTCCGAGGCGAATTTCTGGGATGATTTCTAATCCTTTTTCAAACTCTCCGCTTTGAGCATAAAGAGTCAATTCGGTGCTTTTTCCTAAAGAGAATAATCGGATCTCCAAATCTTCTGTCATGCGCTCCGCAAGGGTTGCAGGATACGCTCTCAATTGCTCAAGGTATGCAAATGCATCTGTCCATTTGCCTAAGCGCATTCCTACATATATAGTATTTGAAAGAACAGAAAGATAGATGCCTGGCTCTTCTTCAAACAAGTGAGGATACTCTTGAATGGCCTTAATATTTTCTACTAAATAAGGATAGCAGTTTTCATATTCTCCAAGTGCAAAATGATAGGCACTAGAAATGTGACGAAGCATGTATTCGTTTTCGAGTCCAATATTTTTTTCTTTCAAACGAGACTTCGCATCATCCAGAAGTCCTTTGAATTCTTTGGTTTCAGCCTCACTTCTCACTTTACCTTGACGATAAAGTTGAGAGAAAATCTTTGACTTAATGTTCCAAAGCTCACTGTGAATTTTCAGTTTTTCGAAAAGCTCAATATCATTTTGCATAATGACGTTGAGTTCTTCAACTGATTTGATATCATCGTAATTATTCTTTTCAATAATGCGCTTTTCCCAGCGCGAAATCTCAGCTAACACTGTGTACATCTCATGTTTCTCCGCCACTTTCTTAGCGCTGTTTAGCACTTTCAAGCTTTGGTCGTATAGCGACTTATTATATAGTATCTCAGCAGCATGCACCTGACGGTGAATTTGTGCTTCTATACTAGAATTAGCATGGAATGAATCCAAACTTTTTAATATGGCATTGTAGAGTCTATTTTTTGCAATAGAAAAGCGATTGACAAAGGATTTGTCTTTGAATTTTTTCATCAACTTTTCTTCGTCATAGTCTTCTTGTCTATCAATCGCATCGAAGAGCGTTTGATAGTTGTTTTCATCACCAATAATATGTCTTGAAGAAAAGACCTTGAAGTATCTTTTCTCGGGTTTGCTCAAACTCTTAATGAGCTTGTGCAATTGATCAGAGGCTTTATTAGACATAGCAAACAGGTTTAAGAGATTACTACTTTGGTACAGGTTTATACTACCAATTTCGTTTTTCTTCTCACTGTTTCAATATGTTATGAATGAACGGTAAGTTTTTCGGGAGGAAAGGAGGAGGGGGGTGGATATACGGAGCGCTTTAGTGTGCTAGAGTTAGAGGGGTAATGAGGTAGTGGATTAGAAGTGTAAAGTTGCGATGGGCTTGCCGGTCCCCGAGTGCTACGCGCAAGCGTAGTGTATCGAGGGGCGAAGGACTGCTGGTCCAAAATCTAAGGAAGCCCCTTCTCCGCAACGTGGTGTGGCTGCCTTAGATATTGGAAAAACAGTCCACAGCCCCTCGATACATCTCGCCTTTGGCGAGACACTCGGGGACCGGCGCAAGAGCGGTCCAAATCAAAAATCGGAAATCGAGATCGTTGCTTTACCAATAATCTGCCTTGACTCAAGCATCTGGTGTGCTTCGGCGAGTTGATCTTTTTTGAATACTTCGGTGGCGATGGGTTTGATTTTACCTTCTTTCCAAAGTGCTACTAGTTCTGTGATGCAATGTTGAATGATCTCAGGTTTTGCATCTCCAATCTTGAGCATGTTGACGCCGAGAATGCTTTTGCTGTGAGCGAGAAGCATGATGGGCATCATTAGTCCCATGTTCCAAAGGAGTTTGATTGTGGCGAATTTTCCACCGCGTTTGCCAGAGCGTTCGGCGAAGCCATATAGGACTAGACGACCATCGGCTCCCAGCAGACTCATATCTTTCTTGAATGTGGTGCCAGCTATTGAATTGAAAGTAACATCGAGTTTTTTGCCTGCAAGATGTTTTTCTAGTTCCACCTTATAGTCTTGCGTGTTGTAATTATATGCAATGACCCCCTGACTTTTTAGGACTTCTACTTTCTTATCTGAACCTGCGGTGCCGTATATGATGCAATTTTTTAGTTTTAATAATTGAATCAAAGCGGTACCGACCCCGCCTGATGCGGCGTGTACGAGCACATGTGAACCGGGTTGAATATTTTGAATGACGTTCGTGCTGTGGTAGGCAGTGGAGAATTGTGTTCCAAGCGCACAGGCTTCACCTGCGGGCATTTCTTCCGGAACTACTATACAACCAACAGCAGGAGTGCTAATATGCGTGGAGTAGGCTCCAAAACGCGTGAGGGCGACCACTCTTTTTCCTATAAGAGAATTGTCTGTGTTTTGACCGCAAGCAATGACGCGTCCCACCATGTCGTATCCGAGGACGCATGGTAATGGTGGCGCTTCTTTATAAAGTCCATTGCGCGCCAATACATCGGCGAAATTGAGTCCGAAGGCTTCAATCTGCACGAGCACTTGTCCTTCTTTGGCCACAGGCATTTCGATGTCGCGCCATTCGAAAGCACCCTCTGCAGGGCCATATTTTACTAGGAAAGCAGCTTGAGCTTGTGCCATGATTTTTTATGCAGGTAATCCTGTTTTCTTGAATTTCTTTTTCTCACCAGATTTGTACGTCACCACAATTCGATCTTCACCGGAAACTTTTTGGTGTTCGATTTTTACAGGACGTGCACCACCACCATAAGACCAGCCTTTAGCAGCAGTTCCTTGAATAGTGTAGTTGTAAATATTTCCATTCTTGGTACCTACTAGCAATCGGTAGTTTTTCGATTTGTCGTAATCCAATACTGCCAGGCCGGTGGTTATTTCAGAAGAAATGGCCACAGGGAATCCTGCAAGACTTTTTCCATTTCTGTCAATAACGTAGATCGCGTTTTTACAAGCAAATGCCATTTGTAATTTGCCATTATTCAACGCATCAACTTGAGTTACTTCACCTACGATGGCTGCTGGCAGTGCGGCTTTCCAAAGTTCTTTTCCTGATTTATCAAGCAATGAAATGCTGTTGTCTTTATTCTGACGCAAGGTTTCTTTTTCTTTGGTATTGTGATTTATCACTTCCCACTTTTTGCCACTTGGTTCTTCTACAGTTGGCTCTGGTTCTACAACAACAGGCTTCACGGTGTCAGCAGCCACAGGAGCAACCGAAGGTTCATTCGGTTTTTCTGTTTCTGTAAAAGATCCATTATTTGAGCCTTTCCATTGAATCATGAATTTGCCGTCGTCGCCGCGGGTGATGGTACCGCCACTTTTTTCATTCGCAGAGAAAATCCAAGAAAGCGATTTTGGGAAAACGCCCGTTAAATAAGCTCCTCCCGTGCATGCAATCGCACAGTCATCAGAACTAATAGCAGCGTTGATGTTTACAGATCGCTGCAAGGAATTTCCTTCGTTAATATTGTTTTTTACTTGAATCAAAGCTTCTTCAGTGTCCGAAGTGTAAAAGCAATCTCCTATTTGACAACCGAATGAATGTTCGGCTAGGAAAGGGCTGCTAGCGTAGCGGCGGAAGATTTCTGGATATTTAATAATGATGTTTCCATTTGCTGTTGGAATAGCAATATTTCCAAGCAATTTGGCTACGTTAACACTGTCGCTCATTTGAGCGAAAGAAACAATCTTTGTTGCGCTATCGGAGTAGGCAATAGCAAAAGTGCCTTGCACACCAGTTCTCCAATCAAGCACAGCTGCGTTGAGATCGCATTGGCAACTATCTCCAATGGCGCCCCAAGCTTGGCTCCAGAAAAGTTCTTCGTTCGTATTTGAGCGCATTGCATCAATTCGTTCACGTGCTGTTTGAATATCGCTGTACGTCCATATTTCAGAAGCAACAGTATTTGAAGGGAGGTAATCGCCCAATCGAGAGCTACTGCCATTGGCAGCGAGATTGAATCGATGTTTAGCCGTGTCGGCAATAACCGCATATCCTGTAAACAACATATTCGATTCATCAATCCGATGAGGTTCTACAGACATCCATTCGCCCGTATCCCATTTTCCAAAAATGGTGAGCGCTACATCTTTTGCAGCGGTGTTATTAGCCACCATCAAACTGCTTGTTTGTGGTTGGTCTTTCAAGCTTTCGATAATTGCTGCTTCAACTAGAGAAGAAGCGCGACTTATCAAAATGTTGTTTTCAATTTTCGCGTAGGAAATATTCTCTGAATTGAAAATAGCTGTCGATTCGAAGCTGTTTTCTTGAAATTGAGATTCACCAACAATGGCTTTGATTAAATCGGCAAGTTCATTCTCGGGTAATTTGTCTGAATAGGGAATGATGAGAAGTCCTTCGCTGCTTGTATTAGTGGCGTAGAGGATATTGTCAGGTGCTTGGTAATTTTTAGCTGCGATGGAGGCAAGGAATCCTTTGAGTTCGTCCGACCATTGAGCCAAAAGGGCATCTTTGGAACTTGGGAGAATGCTTTCGAGTAATTCTTGTGAAACAGAAACTTGATTGATTTTAATAATCATTTCGCTGTTGCTAGGAACAGCGGACCACGGGTTTCCGCTCTCGGGCGTGCTTTTGCTGAAGGTGTAGAATACGTATCCAACAAATCCGACACAAGCAATAAGGATGGCAATGGCGATAAATCGTTTCATGAATTGAAGCTAAATAATGCCATGCTAAATAAAACACAACGTCCCGACAATTGCCGGGACGTTGATATAGTTTCTGCACAGTTAACTGTGTGTTTTACTCTGCTAGTACGTTTCTTGAGATAACGATTTTTTGAACCTCACTAGTTCCTTCGTAGATCTGAGTGATTTTCGCATCGCGCATCAAGCGTTCTACGTGGTATTCTTTAACGAAACCGTATCCGCCATGGATTTGAACAGCTTCAACAGTGTGTTTCATAGCTACAGAAGAAGCGAACAATTTAGCCATCGCGCTAGCTTGGTCGTAATTCATGTGTTGGTCTTTCATCCAAGCTGCTTTGTACACCAAAAGGCGAGCTGCTTCGATATCAGTAGCCATATCCGCTAGTTTGAAAGCAATAGCTTGGTGCTGAGAAATCTCTTTACCAAAAGCTTTTCTTTCTTTAGAATATGCAAGTGCAAGTTCATACGCTCCAGCAGCGATACCGAGTGCTTGAGCAGCGATACCGATACGTCCACCACTAAGGGTTTTCATGGCGAATTTGAAACCAAATCCGTCTTCACCGATACGGTTTTCTTTTGGAACTTTTACGTCTTGGAACATCAATGTGTGCGTGTCGCTTCCACGGATACCCAATTTATTTTCTTTAGCTCCAACGATGAAACCTTCCATTCCGCGCTCTACGATCAAGCAGTTGATACCGCGGTGACCTTTAGCAGCGTCAGTTTGAGCGATTACGAGGTAAGTGCTTGCGCTGCTACCGTTTGTAATCCAGTTTTTAGTACCATTCAAAAGATAGTGGTCGCCCATATCGATTGCGGTAGTACGTTGAGAAGTCGCATCGCTACCCGCTTCTGGTTCAGAAAGGCAGAAAGCGCCGATTTTCTGACCGCTAGCAAGTGGCACAAGATATTTTTGTTTTTGTTCTTCTGTTCCGAATTCCTCTAGTCCGTAGCAAACCAACGAGTTGTTTACTGACATACACACAGAGGTAGAAGCATCCACTTTAGAGATTTCTTCCATTGCGATGGCATAGCTAAGAGCATCCATACCGCTTCCGCCGTATTTGGTATCTACCATCATACCCATGAATCCAAGTTCAGCCAATTGCTGGATTTGTTCTTTTGGGAAAGTTTGGTTTTCGTCGCGTTCGATTACGCCTGGTTTCAACACGTTTTGAGCAAAATCGCGTGCTGCGGCTTGAACCGCTTTGTGTTCTTCACTTAGTTCGAAATGCATTGTTCGATTTGTTTGGAAGGCAAAAATAGGATATTCCGACCCTTAAACAAATAGTGTTTTTCTATGCACTATCTTCGCGGCCGCAAATTTCAAAGCATGCTAGCAGTTTCCAATCTATCACTTCGCTACGGTAAGCGTACCTTATTTGATGAAGTTCATCTTAAATTCACATCAGGCAATTGCTATGGTGTAATCGGCGCCAATGGTGCTGGGAAGTCCACTTTCCTCAAGATTTTATCTGGTGAAATCGACCCAACAGGTGGTGAAGTAATCATCACACCAGGGGAGCGTATGAGTGTTTTAAAACAAAACCACTTTGAGTTTGACCAATATCCTGTTTTAGAAACAGTATTGATGGGTAACAAGAAGTTATGGGAAGTGATGAAGGCAAAGGAGGAAATTTATGCGAAAGCAGATTTTTCTGACGAGGACGGAGAAAAGGCGGCAGAATTGGAGGTGGTTTTCGCAGAGATGGACGGCTGGAACGCTGAAAGTGATGCGGCGAATATGCTTTCTGGTCTTGGAATTAAAGAAACAGAGCATCACCGTTTGATGGTGGATTTGAGTGGTAAAGAAAAAGTACGTGTTCTTTTGGCACAAGCGCTTTTCGGAAACCCTGAGATCTTGCTTCTGGATGAGCCTACCAACGACCTTGACGTGGATACTATCGCATGGTTGGAGAATTTCCTTGCGGATTTTGAAAACATCGTGATTGTTGTTTCCCACGACCGTCACTTCTTGGATGCGGTATGTACGCACATCGTTGATATCGACTTTAGCAAAATCCAGTTGTACACTGGTAACTATACATTCTGGTATGAATCAAGTCAGTTGGCATTGCGTCAACGTGCGGATCAGAACAAGAAGATGGAGGATAAGCGCAAGGAACTTCAAGAGTTCGTTGAGCGATTTAGTGCGAACGCTTCTAAGTCACGCCAGGCAACAAGTAGAAAGAAATTGCTCGATAAATTGGTGATTGATAATATTCAGCCATCAACGCGTAAATATCCAGGTATTATTTTCCGTGCGGAAAGAGAGTGTGGTGATCAAATTTTGGCAGTAGAAAACCTTTCAAAGACTTCTGATGAAGGAGTGCTTTTGTTTAAAGATGTTTCCTTCCGTTTGATTAAAGGTGATAAAGTGGCTATCATTTCAAAAGAACATCTAGCGATAAGTTCTTTCTTTGATATCATCATGGATGAAATGCCAGCAGATTCGGGTGTTGTAGAGTGGGGAAGTACTATTACCAGAGCATATTTGCCAAACAATAACGCCAAGTATTTCAACTCAGACGACAATCTTGTTGATTGGTTGAGACAATATTCTACAGATAAAGATGAAACGTATGTGCGCGGATTCTTGGGTAAAATGTTGTTTAGTGGTGAAGAAGTACTTAAGAAATGTAATGTACTCAGTGGAGGAGAAAAAGTTCGTTGTATGACATCACGAATGATGCTTGCAAATGCAAACTGTCTTGTGCTAGACGAGCCAACGAACCACTTGGATTTGGAGTCGATCACTGCATTCAACAATGCGTTGAAAGACTGGAAACACGTGGCTTTGTTTACATCTCATGACCATGAGTTTGTTCAAACCGTAGCAAATAGAATTATTGAAATTACTCCAAAAGGTATCATCGATAAGCGTATGTCTTATGATGAATATATTTCTGATAAAGCGATAAAAGAGCAACGTGCGAGCATGTATGTGTAACTTAGCTTTATGCAAAGTGACTACTTGGTAATAGGATTGATGAGCGGCACATCGCTCGACGGGCTGGATATTGCGGCTTGTAAGTTCAATTTTAACCAAGGGGTTTGGAGTTTTGAATTGGTAGCCTCTGAGACAATTTCTTATTCAGAAGAATTGATCAAGAGACTCCGTAATGCGAATGACAGCACAGGCTTTGAACTTTCGCTTTTGGATGTTGATTTAGGCAGAATGCATGGTGAATGGGTCGCTTCATTTATTGAGCGATATGGATTGAAGCCAGATTTAATCGCCTCACACGGTCATACTATTTTTCATCGTCCAGAATTGGGATTGACGCTTCAGATTGGAAGTGCGGCTCATATTACTGCTCAGACGGGAATTCGAACTATTTCCAATTTCAGAACAATTGATGTAGCCTTAGGTGGACAAGGAGCTCCGCTTGTTCCAATCGGTGATAAGCTTCTTTTTTCTCAATATGATGCTTGTCTCAATTTAGGGGGCATTGCCAATATTTCATTTGAAGAATCAGGCAAAAGAATCGCATTTGATATTGTGCCATGCAATATGGTATTCAATGAAATTGCGCGATTGGAGGGTTTGCCTTTTGATGAGGATGGAAAGATTGCACGTCGTGGTAGACGAATTCAAGATTTATACGAGCGTTGGAACTCACTTGATTTTTATTCGAAAGAACCTCCTAAGTCATTGGGTAGAGAATATTTCGAAGAGCATTATATCAAAGAAATTGGCAAAGGATTATTTTTAACGGATATCATGACTACTGCGGTAGAACATGCCGTGCATCAGATTGCTAAAATTATCCAAGAGCATTCATTGAAAAATGTGTTGGTGACAGGCGGTGGGGCTCACCACAATTTTTTAGTCGAAAAATTAAGAGAAGAAACTACTGCGGAAATTGTCATTCCAGACAGTAGAATAATAAATTTCAAAGAAGCAATAGTCTTTGCCTTCTTAGGTACACTTCGTATTCGTGGCGAAATCAATGCGTTGTCATCTGTAACTGGGGCGCGTGTAGATTCAGTAGGTGGATTCATATCGCAGATCTAGTCGATTCTACTTCGCAGTTGCGTTCTTGCGCATTATATTCGCCGTCAAATTCCTGCACAATGAAAGATCTCTTATCGAAGTATGAAAACAAGCGACCTGAAGTCGTTTTTGAATGGAAAGACCCACAAACAGATGCTGAGGGATGGGTTGTAATAAACTCCCTACGTGGCGGAGCTGCTGGTGGTGGAACGCGCATGCGTGTTGGTTTAGATAAGAGAGAGGTGGAGTCGTTGGCTAAAACAATGGAGATCAAGTTCACAGTAAGTGGACCTCAAATTGGTGGTGCAAAAAGTGGAATCAATTTCGATCCTCGTGATCCTCGTAAGCGTGAAGTTCTTGAAAGATGGTATGCTGCGGTAGCACCATTGTTGAAGAACTATTACGGTACTGGTGGTGATTTGAATGTTGACGAAATTCATGAGGTTATTCCAATCACCGAAGAATGCGGTGTTTGGCACCCACAAGAGGGTGTGTTCACTGGACACTTTCAACCAACTGAAGCACAAAAAGTAAAGCGTATTGGAAACTTGCGTTTAGGTGTTGTGAAGGTTTTGGAAGATGAAAAGTATTCACCAAGTGTGGCTATGAAATACAAAGTAGCCGACATGATTACTGGTTTTGGTGTGGCAGAAAGTGTTCGTCACTACTACAACTTGTGGGGTGGTGGAATGAAAGATAAAAAGGTAATTGTGCAAGGATGGGGCAACGTAGGCGCTGCTGCTGCTTACTACATGAGCCAAGAGGGAGCGAAGATTGTGGGGATCATTGATAGAGTGGGCGGAATCATTCAGCCTGAAGGAATTCCCTTTGAGGAGGTAAAATCCCTCTTTATCAATCGTGAGGGCAATACTTTGGTTTCTGATAAGTTGATTTCATTCGATGAAGTGAATTCAAAAGTTTGGGATATTGAAGCAGATGTGTTCTTGCCTTGTGCCGCGTCACGACTTGTGACTTTGGATCAAGTGGAAAGAATGATTAATGCTGGAGTTAAAGTGGTAGCTTGCGGAGCGAATGTTCCTTTTGCTGATGCACAAATTTTCTACGGACCTATTGCTGAGAAAGTAGATGAAAAGATTAGCTTGATTCCTGACTTCATTGCTAACTGCGGAATGGCGAGAGTTTTCGCTTATTTGATGAGCAATGGTGATGTTGATTTGAGTGATAGAGGAATTTTTGAAGATACTTCTGAGACGATTTTGAAAGCGTTACAGAATGTACATGCTAATAGAAAAGAAACAAACGAGATTGCAAAAACAGCTTTTGAAATTGCATTGAAAAAGCTTGTTTAATCGATTACGTAGATAGATTTACATTATGATATTATTACAGACGGACCCAATTGCACCATCGATAGATGTGATTGCCTTGTTGATGAAAGGCGGAATCGTTATGGCGGTTTT
>JBJOKO010000041.1:0-12050 GCA_046046035.1 Bacteroidota bacterium
AGTGTAAAATCGAAGAAGAAGCCCGATCTAAAAAAATGGATGGAGTTTTTGAATCGTTACAAACATCCGAAGAGCACTGTTACTATTGCATTAGTAGGAAAATATGTAGAGCTTAAAGATTCATATAAATCGATTGCTGAAGCATTCAATCACAGTGGCGCAGCGAACGAAGTACACGTAGATATTCGTTGGGTACATTCCGAAGAAATCTTCCCAAAGAATGTAGAAGAGAAGTTGGGCGATGTTGATGGAATCCTTGTTGCACCGGGTTTTGGAAGTCGTGGTATTGACGGAAAAATTGAAGCAATCAAATTTGCGCGTGAGAATAATATCCCATTCTTCGGTATTTGTTTGGGTATGCAGATGGCCACTATTGAGTTTGCACGCAACGTGCTAGGCTTGGCTGATGCGCATTCTAGTGAGATGAAAGAGTACACTCAGCATCCTGTTATCTGTTTGATGGCTGAGCAAAAATCTATTGTCAACAAAGGTGGTACGATGCGTTTGGGTTCGTATCCATGTAAAGTGTTGAAAGGAACGAAGGCATACAAAGCCTACGGCAGCGAGCATGTAGACGAGCGTCACCGTCACCGTTTTGAGTTCAATAACGATTACAAAGAGATGTTTGAGAAAGCAGGATTCAAAGCTACAGGTATCAATCCGGACAGTGGTTTGGTTGAAATTATCGAGATTGAAAATCACCCTTATTTCTTGGCAGCTCAGTTCCACCCAGAATACAAATCAACAGTAATGAATCCACATCCTTTGTTCGTAAGCTTCGTGAAAGCAGCGATGGAGAGACGCTCCGCAAAGGGATGATGGCTGAGGTTTGATGGATGATGGAATGTTTGAGGTTTGATGGTTGACTTTTGATGTTTTTTTTTAAATAATGAGGCCCTGAAAAACAAGTTTTCAGGGCCTCTGTTTTTTATCACCAGTCACCAGTCACCAGTCACCAGTCACCAGTCACCAGTCACCAGTCACCAGTCACCAGTCACTTGTCACCAGTCACTGGTCGTTGGTCGTCGGTCACCCGAGCTTTCGCCAACTCTTCACCAAAATGGCGAGGTCCGTGCTGACTTTGTAGTCTTTCGCATAAACAATGTTGAGCTTCTGAATATTCTCTTCGGTGCGTTGTAATGGTGCTAAATGGGAGAGAGGATGCAGAACACCTCTTTTGATTTTTGGTAACTTAAAAGTGCTGCTATCCTTGCCGCTGCAGAAGCCTACCCATGATTTTTTTCCAATAAATACTTGAATCAAATTGCTCAAGAATCCAATCGGTTTTTGCTGTGCAATGGTCATAATCGGAAGCGTCGCTAACATCACCAAACTCGCCGCAACATCAAACGTTCTCTTCACTCGCTGATTGTTGGTTTTCGCAATGGAATTGACATCAAGGATGTAAACATCACCACTAGTGTCGATGCTGTTGCTGCCAATAATATAAAGGGTTTCAGGTGGTGCTATTTTGAATTCAATGTCGTCACTTTCCATGCTACTCATCGTGCCAATGATGTCACTCGACGTCACATCTTTCGCGCAAAAAATAACAGAGTTTAATTTCAAAATGCGAACGATTTCACTGAGTTGAGAAAGATTGCCATCGAAATTTTCTTCAGTACTATTTCCTGTATTTATCTTAACTATTGTTCCAATGTTCAAATACGTTTGCTGAATAATAATGCTTACACGGTCGATCTCATCAGCGTTTCCTACGATTGCAAAACTGCGTGCTGCATTTTTTTTCCATCCTGATTTTCCACTTGAAATAATATTTGCAAGAGTATGAGTAAGCATAAATAGGAGAGGAGCGGCAAGGCAACTCATTAATACAACAGCGCGCGAGAAACGCATGCTTTCTGGTAATAATGAATAACCAACCAATATTACGAATGCCCCAATCAACGAGGGTTTCAGGACTTTTAATGGTGTATGCGGTTTGTCGAACGCTCCACCCAACCACGATGAGAATAACCACACAGCGGAGAAGACAATGAAAGCTGGATAAACCAATTTGCTTTCGTATATGATCTGAGTAAAATTGGAGTAGAAGTTCAATGCGACATACATGAATCCAAGTATCGCCGCCACATCAAGTAGAGGCAATGCAGTGGATTTTATAAAGCGATTAAGCACGGCAACACTCGCACGAAGCCATATCGCCATTTGAATGAAAAAAGAAAAAGTACGCGCGTTGGATTCGCTGAAATGTTTTTTTGCGAAGATGACCATCGCATTGTAAAAAACAAATACGTAGTTCAAACTTCCTTTCTTGGTACTCTCGCCTTTGTAATGTATGATGCGGGTTTCGGGGAAGTAATAATTCTTATAACCTCCTTGAATTATTCTCCAAGAAAGATCAATATCTTCTCCATACATGAAGAAAGCTTCATCGAGTAAACCCACTTTGTCGAGCGCTTTTTTGCGCATCAACATAAAGGCACCCGACAAAATTTCTATCTCATTGATTTCATCATTTCTCAGATGACCGAGATAGTATCGATTGAATTTTTTTGATGATGGAAAGATCTTATTTATTCCAAATATTTTGTAGAATGACGTTTCAGGTGTTGGCAAACCACGCTTTGATTCAGGCAAGAATTTACCTTTTCCATCCACCATGTTTACTCCAAGTCCTCCTGCGTCTGGATGGGCATCCATGAAGTCGACAACTTTTTTCAACGTATCTTCTTCAATGACTGTATCGGGATTTAGAAGCAAGAAATATTCTCCTTCTGCCACGCGCATGGCTTGGTTATTTGCTTTGGAAAAACCTGTATTGTCTTTGTTTGCAATGCACTTTACCCATGGGAATTTGTCCTTCACCATTTGTACTGATCCATCAACAGAATTATTGTCAACTACAAAAACTTCGACAGACATTCCTGTCATTGCTTTCTGAACGCTCAGAAGGCATTGTTCCAGAAAATACTGAACATTGTAATTGACGATAATGATGGAAAGCTTGGTCAAATGCTATCTTTTTAAAGAAACTTCGTAAGGTGTTCTGAGTTGAATACTACGGCCCAAAGTTACTTCATCCGTGTATTCTAATTCACCTCCAACTGCCACTCCGCGAGCAATGGAAGTAACCTTGATGTCAAGTGGACTCAATTTTCGGAATAAATAAAAGCAGGTAGTTTCTCCCTCCATAGTGGCATTCAATGCAAGAATTATTTCGGTTACAGGCTTTTCAGTTACGCGCTGAATGAGCGAATCAATGAATAAATCGGAAGGTCCGATGCCGTCGATTGGGGAAATAATCCCGCCGAGAACATGATAAAGTCCATGATATTGTTCAGTGCTTTCAATTGCCATCACATCGCGGATGTCACTTACAACACAGAGAATTGTGCTATCTCTGCTACGGTCGCGGCAAATGCTGCATTCTGCTTCGTCTGCAAGGTTGTGACACGTTTTACAGAAGTGAATTTTTTCACGCATGTTGATGAAAGCCTCTGAAAAACGGCGCACTTCTTCAGGCTTGCGCTTGAGAAGTTCGAGCACAAGGCGCAAAGCCGTTTTCTTCCCAATACCGGGAAGACTCGAAATCTGATCGACGGCTGATTCAATAAGTTTACTCGGAATATTCACGGTGTAAATATACGTTCTTCGACACCCGTTATATTTGCCCTCATGTCACAAGCTCTAATTTTAAGTATTATCCTCCTTTATTTCGGAGTCTTACTTCTTGTATCCTACTATACATCGCGGAAAGCGGACAATCAGACCTTTTTTGCAGCCAATAAATCGGCCTCGTGGTACTTAGTTGCCTTCGGGATGGTGGGAACTTCTCTTTCTGGTGTAACCTTCATTAGCGTTCCCGGAACGGTTGGTGCGATAGGTTTTACTTATTTCCAAGTCGTTTTAGGCTATTTCCTGGGCTATTTCGCTGTCGCGTTCATTTTGCTGCCACTTTACTATAAAATGCAATTGACGTCGATTTACACCTATCTCCAGGAGCGTATGGGCATGATATCGTATAAGACAGGAGCTTCTTTTTTCATTTTGTCTCGAACACTTGGAGCAACACTCCGACTTTTCCTGGTAATCAACGTCCTGCAGATTTATGTACTCGAAGCCATGGGCGTGCCTTTCGCTGTGACTTCTATAGTCATTCTCCTGATGATATTGATGTACACGTACAAGGGTGGCGTAAAAACCATTGTTTGGACAGATACACTACAAACATTTTTCATGCTTCTGGCTCTTATAGTCTGTGTAGTTTTTATTTTAAATGATCTGAATCTCGGTTTCGGTGAAGCTATGAGTCTGATGAGTGAAAAGGGATACACTACGATTGTTTCAACTGATCCGATGGATAAGAAGTTTTTCTTGAAACAAATTCTTGGTGGTGCTTTCATCACGATTACCATGACAGGATTGGACCAAGAGATGATGCAGAAGAATATTAGTGTGAAAAATCTTGGAGATTCACAAAAGAACATGATGTCGTTCAGCGCAATCATGGTTTTCGTGAACTTCCTTTTCTTGATACTCGGCGGCTTACTGTATCTCTACGCAGAGTCACATCAATTGGCTTTAAAAGGAGATGATTTGTTTCCAACAGTTGCAATGCAATACTTACCGCCAGTGATTGGATTGATCTTTATTATCGGTCTGATATCAGCGCTCTTCCCATCTGCCGATGGTGCAATTACAGCATTGACATCCTCTTTCTGCATAGATATTCTCGGCATGCAACGCGATGGTTCGAAAACAGAGGAGCAAAAGATGGCGCTTCGCAAAAAAGTGCACTTGACTTTCGCGGGAATCTTTTTGCTATTTGTGTTTTTCTTCAAATGGCTCGATAATAAATCGATCATCACTATTCTCCTCGATATTGCAGGCTACACCTATGGTCCGTTGCTTGGACTATTCGTTTTTGGCATTTTCTCCAAAAGAAAAGTCAACGATTTATTGACTCCAATTGCGTGTATTATTCCTCCTATAATTACATTTATCATTAATACTACCGCACCGATGTGGGCGGGATCCTATGCATTTGGATTGGAACTCCTAATCATCAATGGCGCAATGACTGCGGGATTGCTTTGGATTTTTTCTCATGTAAAACAAAAGTGAGGAAATGTCTTTCGGCATTGTTTTAGGTAGTAGGTAGTTGGTAGTAGGTAGCAGGGTAGGAATTAGGAATCCGAAATTAGAAATCAAAAATTGAGTATGCGTTCAATATTAGTATTAATAGTGGCTGTGGTTGTTTCGATTCAAGGGATCGGGCAAGTGGTGGCGTTTGGAGTTAAGGGGGATGTGGGTACAGTTATAACCACATATGGCACCAATGAAATCCTGGCTGACAATAACTGGTCGAACGAATGGCAGGGAAGTGTGGGTGTTGTTGTTTACAAGCCAATTTTGGGAATGAACAATCTGCAAGTAGCAACAGGCCTATCATTAGGAATGTCTAATTTTCGACTGCGAAGTGGTTGGAATTTGCCGAATGATATTTTGACACCATCTCAATCTCCGCTCAATTCTTATTCGGTCTACCGCGTTGTAAGGAAGAATACCCAAGTTGTTGTTCCATTCGATATTCGTTTGAAATTAATAAGCACTCGTGGCTTTTTTGCCAATCACAATTTCTATTTGACTGGTGGATTGGTTTGGCGAATAAATGCTAGTAATACTGAGAATATTTACTCGATAGAACAACTTGGTAATTACAAATCGACCACATATGAGGCTTCTGAGGAGTTTAAGAGTAATCTCAATTCATATTTTGAAAATGAATTTGCCTCTCAAAATTTGATGGCAGCAGTTGGCTTCGAACGTGGCAGAGCACTTTCGGGAATTGAGTTAATATATTCCTTGAAATATCAATGGCATCTGAGTTCGATGACCAAAGATCTTAAGATCAACAACAGCGGCGGACTTCAATTCGGCGTAGGCCTCCGCTTCGGCGGACCGCGCTAAAAGAAAAAACCTTTGAGAGATTATAAATCTAACAAAGGTTTTCATAAATATTATAAATGGTAGAACGAGACTGTTATTTAACATCAACCATCAGCCATTATCCATCAGCCATTACGATAGCATCGTCACCGGGTTCTCCAAGTACGACTTAAGCGTTTGAAGGAATGCAGCACCACTAGCGCCATCTACCACACGGTGGTCGCAGCTTAGTGTAAGCTTCATTATGTTTCCAGGAACTACAGCGCCATTTTTAATAACAGGCGTTTGCTTGATTGCACCAACAGCCAAGATGCACGCATCCGGTGGGTTGATGATCGCAGTGAATTCTTCGATACCAAACATTCCCAAATTAGAAATGGTGAATGTGTTTCCTTCCCAATCTGCAGGTTGAAGTTTTTTGTTCTTCGCTTTTTCAGCGTAGTCTTTTACTTCTGCATTGATTTGTGAAAGTCCTTTGCCATCAGCAAAACGAACAACTGGAACCAATAGTCCTTCTTCTACTGCTACAGCCACGCCAATATGCACGTGTTGGTTGTAACGAATAGTTTCACCTCTCCAAGAAGAGTTGATTTTTGGATGTTTCTTCAATGCCATAGCAGATGCTTTGATCACCATGTCGTTGTAAGAAACTTTCAAGTTGCCAACTGTATTGATAGCAGTGCGCGCGGCGATAGCGTTGTCCATATCAATTTCCATCGTGAGATAGAAGTGAGGTGCAGAGAATTTACTTTCTGCTAGACGACGTGCAATTACTTTACGCATGTTGCTCACCGATTCTTCGGTGTAGCTTTCTACTCCAGATGGAGCAGAAGAATATGATGGAGCAGCAGATGGAGTGAATGTTTCGATATCACGACGAACGATGCGCCCGCCATCGCCTGAACCGGCAACTAATGCGATATCAATTCCTTTATCCTCTGCGATTTTTTTAGCCAATGGAGATGCTTTCACACGTCCGTTTGAAGATGGAGCAGCTACTGGAGCAGCAACAGGCGCGGCTACCGGAGCAGCGACAGCTACTGGAGCAGGAGTCGGAGCAGGTGCGGCAGCAGCTTTTGGAGCAACAGGTGCACCAGCTGAAGCAATCAACGCTGAAATATCTTCTCCTTCTTTTCCAAAGATTGCAAGAATAGAATCTACAGGTGCTGATTTTCCTTTTTCTACTCCAATGTAAAGTAGAACGCCATCAGCATAAGATTCAAATTCCATTGTCGCTTTATCGGTTTCGATTTCAGCCAACAACTCACCTGATTTTACTTTATCACCCACTTTTTTGTGCCATACAGCAACAGTTCCATCTGTCATTGTATCACTCAACTTAGGCATAGTAATTATATCCGCCATCTTTTTTCTTATTTCAAAAATTGTTATTCAAAAAAAATTAGTCCATCACGTATGGATAGTCATCATGAGAGTATACGTCTTTGTATAGCTCATCAGGTGTTGGAAGCGGTGATTCTTCAGCGAATTTCACAGCTTCTTCAACGATGTTTTTAATATCCGCTTCTACAGCTTCGATTTCTGCTTCAGTCATCCATTTGTTGTCACGAATCATTCTTAAAACGTGTTCAATTGGATCTTGTGCTTGATATTCTGCTACTTCTTCTTTAGTGCGGTATTTCTGAGGGTCGCTCATTGAATGACCTTTGTAGCGATATGTTTTGATATCAAGAAGAGTTGGACCATCACCGCGACGACCGCGTTCTGCAGCGCGAGAGATAGCTTCACAAACTGCTTCTGGACGCATGCCGTCAACAGTTTCACTTGGCATTTCGAATGATGCACCAAGTTTGCTCAAATCAGTTACGTTAGAAGTACGTTCAATAGAAGTACCCATTGCGTAATTGTTATTTTCGATAATGAAAATACATGGAATTTTCCATGTCATTGCCATATTGAAAGTCTCGTATAAAGCACCTTGACGTGCAGCACCATCACCGAAGAAAGTAACTGTTACGTTGTCGTTGCCTTTGTATTTATCGGCGAATGCGATACCAGCTCCCATTGGAATTTGAGCACCAACGATACCATGACCACCAAAGAGATTTTTCTCTTTGTCGAACATGTGCATTGATCCACCTTTTCCTTTTGAGCTTCCAGTAGCTTTTCCATAAAGCTCTGCCATTACCACTTTAGGATCTGTGCCCATTACTAGTGGATGTGCGTGGTCGCGATAAGCTGTGATTACTTTATCCGTAGGACGTATAGCCTCCATCATTCCAGAAAGAACTGCTTCTTGTCCAATGTACAAGTGGCAGAATCCACCGAATTTTTGTTGGATATAAAGTTGACCGCATTTCTCTTCGAATTTGCGCATCAAAAGCATTTCACGATACCATTTTTTGTAGGTATCTGCAGTGAAACGACTGCCGCTTTTTGGTGCCGAAGCTTTTGCTTCTGACTTTTTCTTTCCTGCAATGTCTGTAGCCATGTCTTTGTTTCTATTGTGGCAAATATAAGGCAAGGGCGCAAAAACACCCCATTAAGTATTAACTTAGTGTAAATTGTACACTATCCCCTGTTATACGAGTTGATTGAACTGTTTGAGGAAACGCACATCATTTTCGAAGTACATTCTCAAGTCATCAATTTGATAACGAAGCATTGTGATACGTTCTATCCCCATTCCGAAGGCGAAACCGGAGTATTTTTCAGGGTCGATACCAGACGCTTTTAAAACGTTGGGATCTACCATTCCGCAGCCCAAAATTTCAAGCCAGCCGGTACCCTTTGTAATTCTGTAGTCGGCTTCGCTGTTCAGTCCCCAATAAACATCCATTTCGGCGCTAGGTTCGGTGAACGGGAAATAGGAAGGGCGTAGACGGATTTTAGCTTTACCAAAAAACTCTTGAGCGAAGTAAAGTAATGTCTGCTTCATATCCGCAAAAGAGACTCCCTCATCGATGTAAAGTCCTTCGATTTGGTGGAATTGGCAATGTGCTCGAGAACTAATGGCTTCATTGCGGAATACCCTTCCTGGCATAACTATGCGCAATGGAGGTTTGCTGTTTTCCATCATTCGAACTTGAACGCTACTTGTGTGCGTTCGAAGTACCATATCAGGATCTTTTTCTATAAAGAAAGTATCCTGCATATCTCGTGCTGGGTGCTCTGGTGGAAAATTCAAACCAGAAAACACATGCCAGTCATCCTCGATTTCTGGACCATCTGCCACAGTGAATCCGATTCTCTCAAAGATTTCGAGAATTTCTCTTCTCACTGTAGAAAGAGGATGACGCGTGCCTGCTGGCAATGCGCCAGCAGGACGAGTCAAATCGATAGTTTCGTCTTTGGAAGTTGCTCCTCCGCCTAAGGCAGCTTGCAATTCTTCTAAACGCGCTTGTACAGCTGTTTTTAATTTGTTCAGCTCAGCACCCAGAACCTTTTTTTGTTCGTTAGGCACCTGCTTGAAATCTTCGAAAAGGTCATTGAGTATTCCTTTGCGCCCCGCGAAGCGAATGCGCAATTGCTCAATCTCCGCAGCATTTGCAGCTACGGCAGCTTTAACCTCTTCAATATATAGATTGATTTTTTCTTGCATTTTATTGCTTTAAAAAGATCACTTAATGATCTCCATAGTCATTTTCACATCTGTAACAGGACGGTCGCCCATAGCAGTTGGTTGCGCTGCAATAGCATCGATAACCTCAAGTCCTTGAATTACTTCACCAAATACGGTATAATCCATGTCAAGTTGAGGAGTACCACCTATAGTTTTATAAATATTCTTTTGTTCATCGGTGTAAGCGAAGTCAGGATTCTTTTGTAGCACATAGCGCTGATATTGCTCTAGTTGAGCATCGTTGAATACACTACCTTGTACAATGTAGAATTGGCTTCCAGAACTTTTTTTCATTGGATTCACCGCATCGCCTTGTCGTGCTGCCGCCAAAGCACCTTTCTTATGAATGCATTTAGCATTGAATTCAGCATCTATCGTATATCCAGGTCCTCCTATGCCAAGTTGTTTGCCTTGCGCAGCTCCTCGGCTATTAGGATCACCACCTTGAATCATAAAGTTGCGAATGCAGCGGTGGAATAATAGATCGTTGTAATAACCTGATTCTACAAGTTTGATGAAATTATCACGATGAAGAGGAGTTTCGTCGTAAAGAAGGACGATCATTTCTCCTTGAGGTGTGGTAATTTTCACTTTTACTCCAGTTTTTGGAGTTTCTGCTTTCGGTTGTTCCATGGTATTTTCGTTGTTATTTCCGGGTTGATTGTCTGTTGTAATCACCTGTGAATCAGGTGTTTTTTCGTTTTGAGAGATTCCTTTTTTGTTCTTACAACCTGTGCTGATTGCAACCAAAGTAAACATCGTGCAACCAAACAACATGAATAAAAGTCTTTTCATTTGCATAAATTTGTTTTCTTTGTAAAACGATATTCCCATTTATGAACTTAAAGGGAGTGCGAAATTAAGCAAACCTCGCCATGACAAACACCAAAGCATTAAAGCTATTTTCAATTATTCTTCTTTGTAGCTCATTATTTCTCTTTTCATCTTGTGAAAAGGATAAAGAAACTATTGCTACCATCTTAGTTTTGGATCAGGACGGTATGCCTGTACCAGGTGCGACAGTTCGTTTATTTGGAGAGCCATCTGAAAATTGCGTTGGTTGTGAACTTCGATTTGATACTACCTCAATTACAAACGGTACTGGAAAGGTAACTTTCAATTTTAGTGATTTCTACAAACAAGGTCAAGCAGGCTTTGCTGTATTAGATATTGACGCTTCCAAAGGAAGTTTATCAGGCACAGGTATTATCAAAATTGAAGAAGAGCAGACCAATGATGAGTCTGTGACGATTGAATAATAGTGACCAGTGACTAACGACTGGTGACCGATTTGAATTAACTAGATTTAAAAAAAAAATATAAAGGATCGCAGTGCGATCCTTTTTTTTGTCGGGATGACAGGACTTGAACCTGCGACCACACGCCCCCCAGACGTGTACTCTACCAACTGAGCTACATCCCGAATTAGAGCGCGCAAAAATAACCCCAAGGGGTCAATATCCAAGAAAAAGTTTCTTTACAAGTAGAAGGTAGCAAGTAATAGGTAGCAGGTGACAGGTAGCAGGTGCTAAGTAACCAATAGTTAGTCACTAGTCGTCAGTCACCAGTCACTAGTCGTCAGTCACCAGTCACTAGTCTGTTGTTGCTGGAGCGATCTTCGAGATAGAGAAGGTGATAGGCATAATGAAACTACTTTCAACTGCTACACCATTGCGTGTTGCCGGTGTCCAAGTTGGAAGAGTAGATACAAAGCGCAATGCTTCTTCGTCTAATAGATAGTGAACACCTTCGGTTACTTCAGGCTGACGAACGTCACCAGCTTGGTCAATTAAGAAAGTAACGTATACAGTACCTTCAATAAGACGTTCTCTTGCTTCTTCTGGATAGCGAAGGCTATCGTTAACCATTACCATCAACGAATCCATCCCTCCTGGGAATTTTGGTGATGATGTAGTACGATTTGATTTTTTGAAATTCTCGTCAAGGTATTGGCGATCTGGTTTTGGACTGCCATCATAGCTCCAACGTTTCCAAGTGCCAACTTTATTACCATTTTTAAAACGGCCTTGAGATTCTACTACACCGTTTGCATAATAATAAACGAAATCACCGTGTTCAATTCGAAGATTGGCGTCTTTAAATACACCCGTCATCATCAATTCACCAGTGCGATAATTGATTTTAACATTGTGAGTTGTGTCCGAAGCAACTAAAACCTCGCGAATAAATTTAGATTTTAATGAATCTCGGGTAACATTAAGTTGGGCGTCGAGATAGTCGATACGTGCTTGGCCAATAGCAAAGACGCTAAGAGTCAGTGCAATAGCGGAGAGAGCAACACATCGTATATATTGGTTCATATAGAATTCTGTCTTGTTAGGTAATAAACGGCTGCTAATTTACTATTAAATTGACGAAATTCCAAGGTCAAGGTTGGCTGCTTTTTTTGAACATTTGCAGATAAACTTGGATTCCAACAATGGATTATATTTTTGAAAAGACGTGGAATGATACTGTGACGAGGATATCAGAACCATTTGGCGAGCGCCTAGAATACTCGGCGATCCTATTACTAATAGGGCTTCAAGAGCTC
>JBJOKO010000042.1:0-11949 GCA_046046035.1 Bacteroidota bacterium
CTGTTAGCTATTAGCAATAACTAAAAGCTCAAAGCCAAAAGCTAATAGCCAAAAGCCAACAGCCAATAGCCAAAAGCCGTTATTTCTTCGGGCATTTTTTGCAGCGTTTGTCGTGCTTCCAATTCTTGCAGCACTTCTTATCCTTATTGAATAAAAGCTGACGTACAATGCAGTCCGTGACAATCGTTGGTGAATCCTGAACAGTTTTCATAGAACAAATGTGACCATTCCGGTCCACCCCAACAATACCTCAAACAAGGTATCCAAGACCCAACGAACCCACGACCCCACGACCCCACACCCCCACGACCCCACGAACCCACGAACCCACGATAGAAAGGTAATCTTCCCGCCTTTTTTGAGAAGTTCCGCACCCGAGATTCCTTACATTTGCCAATAGAGTTAACCTGTATGAAGTACTTTCTTTCTTTCCTTACTGTAATCGCCCTTTTGGTGGCTGGATGTTCTACTGATGTAGAGCTTAACGCACCTTATAAAAGCACCACTATTGTTTACGGTCTTCTAGATCCTGTTGCAGATACGCAATGGGTGAAAATTAACAAGACATTCCTTGGCGACGGTAATAACCTCGATTACGCGCTAGTTCGCGATAGCTCAGAATACGACTGGTCAGAATTCAAGAACCTCTATGTTGAGGAAATCCTCAATGGCGAAGTGATTCAACAATTCAATTTGGAAGAAAAGGAGATTACAAATAAAGACCTCAATGGTATTTTCTACGGTCCTGCTCAAACTGTTTACTATTTTGTGAAAGGTTCTGACCTCAATCAAAACGCTCAATACCGCATCGTTGTGGACTTCTACAATAGACAAGATGTAGAAGCGACAACTGATATCGTGGCACAAGGCAGTGTAAATTTCTTCGGACTATACCAAAATCAAGGAACTACTCTGAAATTGGCGGAAACAAGTGGTTCTTCTTCGTTCAATTGGAAATCAGTTACGCTTCAATTCACTCCATCTGAATCAGCTCCTTTCTATGAAGTAAGTCTTCGCACTTATTACACCGAGAAACTTTGGACAGATGCTACTCAAACCACTTTGGTATCTAGCACAAAAAAGTTTTTTGACTATAAAGTTGGAACTTATACTCTTGACGATCGCCTTACGAGCGGACGTATTCCTGTAGAAATAAATGGAGAATCATTCTTCTCTTACTTTGGATCACAACTCAATACAGGTGATCAATATTCTTACGAAATTGGTAATTACAACCCAGACGCAGAACCAGAAGCTGCTACAGAAACATTTGATTTGATGATTAATGTTGGTGGATCTGAACTGTACACTTACTACCAAGTAAATTCTCCAGTGACTGGAATCGTACAAGAGCGTCCTACATATACCAATGTTTCAAACGGTCTTGGACTATTCTCTTCACGTTCAATAAGCCAAGTAACGGGTATTCCAATAATCAACACAAATCCAGCGGTTCTGCCTAACGTCGGAAACCTGATGGCTTTGCGTTATAGCCAATACACTTCTCAATTTAATTTCTGCGATCCAGGGTTCTCAGACACTTCAGTGATACCACACTGTAACTAAAAGTGTTATATTCGCGGAAACCAAAATCCGATGAAAGTATTTTCTACACTTGTTGGGGTCTTCGCCTCAACCTTTCTTATCGCACAAGTTGAAATAGTTAGTTCCAATCTCCCAGACGCAAATGATGTATTGGTGCAACAAAACGCTATACTCCTAACCGATATAGATCCTGAAATTTCTGGTCCCAATGCTGTATGGAACTTCGACTTCGATGTTCTTGAGCCAATGAACACGACCACAACTACCAACTGTTTGGACGTTTCCTCGACTCCTTTTACATTCCAATTTCTATTCAATAACCCTTTCGATGCAGACCACAATTCTGATTTCGCAATCGGTGTTGACCAATTTGATGTAGCAGGAATGTTGACTGTTGAAGATGCATATTTCTACTATCAAAATAGATCAGACCGCTATGCTATCACAGGCATGGGAGCTTCGCTAAATAGCATTCCACTTGGTGCTCAAGGTGAGCCAGTGGATGTGGTTTACGAACTTCCTTTGAATTATGAAGACCAAAGCACAAGTGATTCTGAACTACTTTTCACTTTACCTGAAACATTTACATATCGTCTACAACAATCACGTTCAAACAATGTGGATGGCTGGGGAACTATCAATATTTGGGGACAAAGCTTTGATGTGTTGCGCTGCCGCACAGAGATTGAAGCGAACGACTCTGTTTATGTCAATCAATTCGGTTTCGGTTTCGCACTTGATCGCCCGCTAAGTGTTGAATACAAATGGTTGTCACCTAATTACAAAGTGCCAATTCTGCAAATCACAACTACTGGTGGAGTTGTTTCATCTGTTCTTGTGGCCGACATCTACACTTCTGTAGAAGAAAATGAATCGAGCACTTTCGCTATGTATCCGAATCCTGCAAGCGATAACTTCAGAATCAACGGTGATTTCACACCAAACGATTTGATGACTATTGTAAATGCACAAGGTCAAATAGTGTACAATGGAAATATTCCATCAAGCCGAACAATTGACACATCAGCATTTGCAAATGGATTATATGTAGTGAGTATTTATAGCGAAAAAGAAACAAGGAGCAAGACACTCATTATTGAGTAAGCACTACGCTGCCGCGTTCTTTATCCAATTCTATGCGCAGTGAAACATCCATTTCCTGCTGCAACTCTTCGACGTGAGAAATGATTCCAACGATTCTATTCTCGCGTCGAAGTGTTTTTAGGGTTTCCAAAACCACCGACAACGAGTCTCTATCTAAGGAACCGAAGCCCTCATCCAAAAAGAAGAAAGACTTATCCGATTGATTCAACACCTTCACTCGTTCTGCTAAAGCCAAGGCCAAGCATAGAGAAGCCTGGAATGTTTGCCCTCCAGACAATGTTTTCAAAAGCCTCAATTTTCCTTCATTCAAGTAATCCTTGACATAGAAAACGTTGCTATCATCCACCTCCAAACTCAATTGATTTCTCGTCAATTTGTTGAATCGGATATTTGCAGAAGCACAAAGTTCTCTTAAATAAAAATTAGAGATATAGCTCACAAAGCCTTTTCCTTTGAATAATCGATCCAATTCATCCAAGCCCATTTTGCGTGACTTCGCTTTATCCAAATCGGCTTTGATTTGTTTCATCTGCAATGCACCTTCTATCAAGATGCGCAATGCTGCTCCGCTCTCCCCTAGCATTCCATTCAATTGCTTCAACAATTCTTGCTCCTCATTTAGCTGAGCACGCAACTCTTCTAAAGCTTTTGCATCAAATGTTTCGGAACCTATCTTCTCTAGTAAAACCGCTTTCCTGTCTTTCGCCACAGCATAATCACGATCAAAATCATCAATTAATGATTGTTCCTTTCGATCATCTAAATCTGATTTGAGCAATTCCAAAATTTCTTCCTCTGTATTGAAAGAAGATGAAATCAGATTCCGTTGAAAACGATCATTGAGTTGTACAATCTCCTCTTGGACTTTATCTAAATCCAATTGATCATTTTTCAAACGAGCAGTCAATGTGGACAGTTCAGCTTGTACTTTTTCAAATTCACTATTTACGTCGGCAAAACGTTGATCAATTGTATTGATGCGGTCCAAAACAATGGCAATATCATTTTGAATAGAAGCCGCATCCATAGATAGATATTTCTTCCACCAATCTTCATTGGTCGATTCCACTTCCAGTGAAATGCGCTGAATATTTGCTTCAATCAACAAAGACTGCTTCTCTGCTTGAGCCAAAGATTGCTTATGTCCTTCAGCCTTACTATTTAGCGTGTCCAAATTGCTTCGCAACTCAGAAGTCAATTTTATCAAGGCTTCTCTTTCCTTGATTCTTTGTTCTACGGAGCGCAAATAATCTTCTGCTTGTTCAACAGTTTTATATCCTAAACTTTCGAATACTTTGACAGAAGTTTCAACTTGATTGAAAGCTTCCGATTTAGTGGCTTTCTTGTCTTCAGTTGCCTTTGCAATGGACTGGAGGGCGGTTTGAATTTTTCCAACTTCCAAAATTGCTTTATTCAACAGATTCAATCTATCCCTTACTTCCTTCTCCTCTGTTCCAATCCTCATCAATTCCTCTCCACCTGCTGAATGTAAAACAGAAGGATGATCAAGTGAACCACAGAGAGGACAAGGCTTACCTTCATTTACGTGTGCAATAAAAGCAGACAGCCCTAACTTTATTTTTTCACTTTCTTTTCTTTCTTCTAATAAAGAAATCTCCTTTTCCAACTTCGACTGAACATCTTCAAAACTTGGATATTCAACTTCGAGCCAGTTATTTTTCAAGACATCCAATTGTTCTGTCAAGAGCTTTGACTCTGACTCAAAATTGGCTATTTCAGTATCTAACTTAGAGCAAATGTCCAATGACATCTTCCAATCTTTCAAGGCAGAAACCTGATGGACAAATACATTTGATTCAGGCAAATCGGTCTCAACCAACTTTAACCTTTCTTGTTTTGAATCTAATTCCTCTTGCTTTGATTTGCTTTCCTTCACCGCATTCTCTAAGGCTGACTCCAAGGATTTTAAAGTCTTACTTTCCCGTTCTAATGCCAACTTCAGATCATTCCATTCAATAATTTTCCTTAATAAGTCTACTCTCTTTTGTTTTTCATCTTTAGAAGAAAGCTCTTCCAGCAATTTGCCTCTTCTTTCATCTACTTCCTTCAATTTCGCCTCAACATCCTTCTTGGTATTTTCATTTTGAAAAATAGAGGATGTTAGATCCGTTGATTTAGTCTTTGCCGCATTAATTAGGTCAAAATCATTTTTAAAATGAATGACCGCTACTCTGTATTTTTCTAAAACTATACGTCTTTGATTCATGACATCCTTGCGGCTATCAAAAGAATCAATGAGTTCAGAAATATTCTTTAAATCCGCAAATTGAGCTTCCTTTATTTCGAGCTGTCCAATTTGTGCAGCTATCGACTCAATTTGTTTTGTTTTAGTATCAATAGCGTTCTTTCTCTCCTCAATTTCCTTCTCTAATGCTGCCTTCCGTTCATCTGAAATATCACCAATTGTTCCGGCTATTGCGTCCAACTTGGTGATTTCATCATGATTTTTATCCAGCATATTTTTCACTGGACTCGTAAGATCATATTTATCCAAATGAAATAGATCGCTTAGCATCATTGTACGATCCTTATCCTTCAGTTCAACAAATTCCCTAAACTTACCTTGGGGAATAATGATGGTTCTTTTGAAGTCAGACAGTTTCATTCCTAAGATAGGTTCCGCTGAATTCACCGACATAGGCTCCCAGTCACCATCTTTCCATTTATAGAAAACATGATCTGCAGTTCCCACTAAATTGAAATCCTTCTTATTCCGTTTGAGTTCGTAGCGCGATTTATACTTGTCCTCGTTGTCTTTTCCAATTCCAAATTCAAACTCGATAAGAAGTCGTTGGCTCTGTAGATTGATGAGGCTACCTCGTTCGCCTTTGATAGACACACGCTCTGGCTCTCCATAAAGCGCAATAATGATAGCTTCCAAAATGGAAGACTTACCACTACCTACCGCACCGAAAATCCCAAACAGTCCCGCTTGCGTCAGCCTTTCAAAATCGATTACTTGTTTTTCTCGATAAGAATAAATCCCTTCGAGTTCTAGTTTCAATGGAATCATGACTTACCTCCTTCACCAAGCACTTCCCTAAATAAGGTCATAAGTTCTTCATTAGGGTCTAGACCTTTCTGACTTACATAATATTTTTTGAATAACGTTTGAATGTCTTCTTGCAAATCAGAAGCTTCGACACGCTTTTCTGTTTCCGTTGTTCTATTTTTAAGTTGTGGTATGAGATGAACGATACGAGGATGAGCAGACATTATAGCTTTGCGCGTAGCGCTATCCAACCCTTCGTCTGTAATAAAAGTCAATTCAACATAGGACTCCTGATTTGCTTCGAGCCATTCAAGTGCTAAAGCTTGTTCATCAAAAGTGACCCTTTCCAAAGAAAAGCCACTTTTCAAAATGACATTTTCAAATTCGACTTTTTCACCAGGCTTTGCTTTTATCAATACAACGCATTTTTCTTGACTTGCTTCACTGAAGCTGTAAGAAAGCGGAGAGCTAGAATAAACAACTGGAAAACGTCGGTTATCTATTATTTGATTTCTGTGCAAATGTCCGAGGGCGGCATATTGCAGAGCATCTGGAAGATGATCTGTAAACATAGCTTGCGCGCCACCCACATGAAGAATGGAACGTTCACTTTCCGGTTCCTCTTGACTGCTTCCTCCTTCACGAATGAAAAAGAAATGTCCCATGAATAAATTGACTGAATCTGAAGTTTGATACTTTGCTGAAAGTGAATTCCATTTTTCTTTCAAAATATCTCTTAGTTCATCTTCTCTTTCTTCTTCTCCTAAATATTGCTTTAGTAATTGTTCATTCGCATAAGGAGCAACAATCACGTTTGCTTTTCTTCCATCAGGCCATTCTACCAAAACAATTCCCGACTCAGGAATTGCGATTGAAATTCCGGCTGCATTTTTTATTGGATCGCTTGGTTGATGATTCGCTCCAAGAAGTAAAATTCCTAATTCGCGTGAAAGTGGAAGCGGTGCTTCAATGAGTAAATGACTATCATGATTTCCTGCAATCGCGATTACAGGCCTTGTTCCGTTGCATGAAAGTCGATACAGAATTTGATAAAATAATTCGTGTGCATCATGAGCTGGATGAAAAACATCAAACAAATCACCTGCAACTAAAACTAAATCTACGTGCTGATCATTCGCTATGTCAACGATTTCATTGAGCACATCACGTTGTTCTTGCAATCGTGAATACTCTTGCAGACGTTTGCCAATGTGCCAATCAGCAGTATGTAAAATTTTTAATTCTTTCACTTCACGAAGATAGAATGAAACATTTCGACTGTGTGTAATTTGTCAACAACTGTTTTTCATACTTGTGTAAAACATATCAAAGAACATCTTTAATTTGTCAACACAAGAAAACCTTTTTTCTCTAATCAAATACTATTGTTATTTATGAGGATGATGCTCGATAAATACGACTACGTACTTCTGGATATCATATACACCTATAAGAAAAACAATAAGAGTCAACTTATCAAACTTGCGCAACTCGAAGCCAATTATTGGACACGAATAGAGCATGATGATGCACGAGACAATCACACTGCACAACTGGGTGAGCGTATTGCAAATCTTTACTTAAACGGATTCATCATCAACAAGAGTGGTGTTGGATACACGTTGACGAAAAAAGGAAAAGAAGAATTGGTAGAAGAGAAAATGGTAAGAGTTTAATTCAACTCTTAACTTTCCAATTGTCTTTGAAGTGCGATCATCTTAATTGCAGTTACTGCAGCCTCAACGCCTTTATTACCCAAATTTCCGCCACTGCGTGCGCGACTTTGTTCAACGTTGTTATCAGTAAGCAATCCAAAAATCACAGGCTTCTTATATTTTATAGAAACGTCTTTTACGCCTTGGGCGCAAGCGTTGCATACAAAATCAAAGTGTGGAGTTTCTCCTCTAATCACACATCCTAGGGTAATTACCGCCTCTACTGATGTATTCTCAAGGAGCATTTGAGCACCAGAAGGCAATTCAAAACTACCAGGAACATAAATGATCTTGATATAATCTAGAGATGCACCGCACTCTGTGAGTGTCTCAACTGCCCCTCTGAGAAGGTTGTCGGTGATGTCGTTGTTCCATTCAGAAACAACAATCCCGATGCGCATTGACTGCACATCGGGAAGTTGAGACTTATCGTAAGCTGATAAATTCGAGCTTGACATAGTATTATGACTCGCGAGCGGTAAGCATTGCCAATAGGCGTGTTGCTTCTCCCCACTCAGCTGATTTATTATCGTAGTTGTCTTTAATATCTTGTAAGAAAGACTTAGCTCTATCGTTTTTGTTGAGCTCCATATTCACTTTAGCAGCCTTCAACATATATTGAGGAGCTGTAAAGTTCTTACTGCTGCTTGAAGCTGCGCGCTTAGCTGCTTTATCCAACCAAGAAGCTGCTTCTTCAAGATTTCCAACTTGTACATAGCAATCGCCAATGTTACCCATTGAAATGATTCCGATAGTTTCGTCATCAAAATCAGCATTTTTGAAATGCTCAATTGCTTTTTCGAACTCACCCATGTCACGGTAGTTAACACCGCACCAGTAGCTAGCAACCATTCCAGCTTTAGTACCGCTGTATTTAGTTGCAATTTCTTCGAAACCAGCGAAATCAGGACCTCCGTTCAACGCCATAGACGCTGAATCGATCTCTTGATATTGGATTGCTTTGAATATAGCGTTTTGAGCTTCTGCTTCTTTTGGGCCTTTGATAGCAAATTGATACACCAAGAAACCAGCGATAGCAGCTACAATCGCTCCTCCACCAATATAGATGCTCTTGCGATTCTTCTCAAAAAAAGACTCTGCTTTACCGTACACTTCCTGTACATTCACGATAGTATCGTCGTTGTTGTTCTTAGACATAGGTCAAAAATTTGTGGATGCAAAATTAATCGGATTTCTCAATCGTCCTAATTTAGATTTAACAAACTGTACCTGTGGCTCTTGGCCTTAAGCTGTAGGCTTTAAGCAGTAAGCAATAGGCCAAACGAAAAACTTATAGCCTAAAGCTTACGGCCTAAAGCCTAAAGCCATTATCTTAGCGCTTCAACATCTTATCGATTTAATGAATTACGCAAAAACTCTACTGTCACTAATCATTTTGGTGACAATTGCCATCCAAGCCTCTGCCCAAAAAAAATATCAAAGCCTTCTGTGGAAAGTCACTGCCCCAGGAATGGAAAAACCCTGTTACCTCTACGGCACTATGCACGTTAGCGGCAAGGTTGTGTTCCAATTGGGCGACCAATTCTACAATGCCATCGAAGGCGTTGACATAGTAGCCCTGGAACTCGAGCCCGAAGCTTGGCTTCAATCCATGTTCGATCGAAATGGCTTTGGTCGCTATAGTGGCGGCGGCGAAGACGACTATTATGGAGGTTACGGCAATAGCGGAGCGAACCCTCTTTTAGGCTATTTCAAACTAGATGAAGAAGTACAACAAAGCGTAATGGGAATTTTGGCCTACGAGCCTCCACTCCTTAATTATATGCTAACCCGCTTCGAAGAGTACGGGGAAAGTGCAGACTTTGAAGAAAATACCTGGCTCGATATGTACATCTATCAAACCGGTAAAAAGCTGAACAAAAAAACAATCGGTCTCGAAACCTACCAACAGAGCATGGATTATGGCAAACTTGCTCGTAAAGAAGAACGAAACACTAAGACAAACAAAAGTCTTGATAGTGAAGACCGTAAAAATCTTCGCGAATTGCAAGGGCAAATCGAACCAGCATACCGTCGTCAAGATTTGGACCTAGTAGATAGTATCTCATGGGCGGGAAATAGCCAGGCATTCAATAAGTACATTCTTGTAGAAAGAAATAAAGTATTCGTTCATACCATCGACTCAGTTATTAAGGCTGGTCAAACCATTTTCGCAGGTATGGGTTGCGCTCACATCCCTGGAGAAGAAGGGGTAGTAGAAATGCTACGCGCGATGGGATATACAGTAGAACCTTTGGATAAAGGAACGCGTGATGCAAAGCGCCGCGCTAAGTTGGATAAGGTCGTTTACAAGAGAACGTATTCAAAATTCACTTCTGAAGACAATCAAGTTTCCTTCGATACTCCTACTACGGTTTATCCTTTGGGTACTGGAATGAACAGTCAGGCTTGGCTTTCAATGGATATTCCGAATGGAGCCAACTACCTTGTTTATCGTCTAAAAACATACGCCGGGTATTCGAAAAAAGATGCTGAATTCTACATGGCCTCTATCGACTCTATATTATATGAGGCGATTCCTGGTGATATCATTACTTCAAAAAGAATGACCGTGCAAGGATTTCCAGCATTCGACATTCTCAGCAAAAACCGACGTGGTGACTTCCAGAGACGCCGTGTTATTGTTGCTCCTGAAGAAATTATTATCCTAAAACTTACCGCATCAAATGAAAAGGTATCTAAAGGATATGGCGATGAGTTTTTCAATAGCTTCAAAATTGATTACAATTCAAAAATCAGCGCAGAACATTCGTGGACATCAACAGACAAATCATTTTCATTAAAAGTCCCCGGAGATCTAACAACGTTTGTCACAGAAAGCAAGTTTGACAAGCAAAGTAACATCGAACTTTCCTCGTATGACAAAGCCACCAATAGTTATTTCATTGCCTATAGATATACGTTAGGTGAGCCTAACTTTTTGGATGAGGATATATACCTCGCTCAAACTGCCGAAGATGCATATCTCGAAGATTTCAAATTGGAGAAAATTCACTCCTACCCTGCTACTGTTGATGGTTACGCTGCCGTAAAAGGAAAATACAAGAACAAAAAAGATGAGGTTTCTTATGCCATGTTTGTTGCACAAAACCTCAATCGATATGCATTCTTGGTGAACACCGCAGACTCTGCGATTGCTCACAAATACTTCAATAGTGTCGACTTCTCTATTCCTAAATACAGCAAATTCTACAACTATGTTGACACCCTCGTTCACTTCACGATGGACATTCCATTTGATTTGAATGAAGAACAAAAAGACGCGGACTACGGCTTCAATTGGGATTCCGACGACGATATCAACGAAGCAGAAGATGTTTCGGAACGTATCCGAATCTACCCTCCACAATCACCTGAAAGTGTTTTGGTGAGATTGAAACGCTACAACAAATTCTATCAACTCAAAGACAGCACAACATTCTTCGAGCGAGTGGAAGATGATTTTTCTGAATATGGCGATTTGAAATTAACTAAAGGAGAGGTTATCAATACTCCAACCGGATTCAAACGCAGCTATGTAGCTACCGACACTTCATCCACAAGAGCAATTCATTACTTAGTACAACTTCATAATCTATCCTATTATGAAGTTTCAACAAGTATTGACACCCTTACAGGAAAAAGTGAATTCATTAAACGTGCGTTTGAGACTTTCACACCCACTGATACCACATTTGCACGAAGTGCATTTGACAATGGAGGTGCATTCTATCTTCAAGATGTAGCTAGCGCAGACAGTACTACTCAGAAAAACGCTTTGCTTCTAATGAATGACATTTGGTTGAGTAAAGAAAACGCCGGTGACATTCGTAAAATGCTTAAAAATCTTCCGAAAACGGAGGAGAAAAAAGACGCTGAAGAGCTCAAGCTTATTCTTTTAGAAGAACTCTGGAGAGACTCCACAAAAGCCAACATGGAATTCTTGACTCAAGAATACTACATCAATTCAGACAGTGCGGCTATTCAAACTCTGGTATTAAAAGACCTAGGTTGGATGGACACAAAGGAATCCACATTATTGATGAAAAAACTCATAATGGACGAGCCTCCTATTGGTGCAAAAGGATCTTCTAGCTCACCATTAGGCACGCTTAGAGACAGTCTAGAATTGGCTAAATTGATGTTCCCAGAAGCTCTTTCGTTAGTTTCACTTGAGGAATTGAAACCGTCTACTTACGGACTTTTAGCAACACTTGTAGATTCTGGTTTTGTTAAAAGACCTGTGTATGAAAAACAATTCGATCTCATTTTGCTTGAAGCAAAAAATGAGTTGAAACGCGTGAATGCAACAGATGACAAAGGATATTCATTCTCAACAGCAATGTTGATGAACTACTGTCGCCTTCTTCTACCATTCAAAGAAAAACCTGAGGTAAAAGCCTTCTTCGATAAAATCTATAAATCGAAAAAACGTCAGCTACTTATCGACTACATCGAATTTAATCTTGAAAGAGATATTACTGTACCCGATTCTACCATCAAATTCGTAACTGAAGACAGAGAGTACATCATACGTTTGGTGAATATGCTTCAAGAAGCGGAAAACCCGAA
>JBJOKO010000043.1:0-11811 GCA_046046035.1 Bacteroidota bacterium
ACATCAATTCTAAAAGCAACGCCGCATCTTCAACAGAGCGTGTCATTGGACCTATTTGATCAAAGCTTGATGCATATGACAATAGTCCGTGACGTGAAATGCGTCCGTAGGTTGGTTTTAATCCGATGATGCCCGTAATAGAGGCTGGCTGACGAATGGAGCCTCCGGTATCGCTTCCTAATGCTGCTAGGCACAGGTCTGCTGCAACTGCTGCCGCTGATCCACCAGAGGAACCTCCTGGAACTTTTGTTTCATCCAATGGATTCAACACATTTCCAAAAGCTGAATTTTCATTTGAAGAACCCATTGCAAATTCATCGCAATTGAGTCGCCCGATGATTATCGCGTCTTCTGCCAATAATCTTTCTACAACAGTGCTGCTAAAAAGAGATGTGAATCCCTCCAAGATCTTTGATGAAGCCGAAACTTTATGGTCTTTGTAGCAAATGTTGTCTTTGAGACCTATCACCATTCCTGCAAGTTTGCCTGCAGTTCCGTTGTCCCATTTCTGCTGAATTTCTGCAGCACGAAGCCTAGCCTCTTCAGGCCAAACCTCTAAAAATGCGTTTAAATGTTTCTTATTTTCAATAGCAGACAGATAATAGTCCACCAGAGCGGGAACAGACAACGACTTCCCGCGAAGATCATTTTGAACTTCGGATAATGACGAGTAAAACTTCACGATTTAGCGAGAATTATTTGTTCTCGATTTTATCTGTTCCGTTGCCTTCGCCTTTGCTAGCATCCTTGAACTCTTTCATGCCGCGACCTAGACCACGCATCAATTCAGGAATTTTTTTGCCTCCGAACAAAAGAAGGATGACAGCTAAAATCAATACGATTTCGGTTACACCTAATTTACCCATGATATTTTGTTTTTTGACCCCTCTCCTTCAAGACCGTCCATCAAGATTGGGTTCGCAAAGATAGGTAACGATACGTTAATAAACGCTCATAATATTTTCATAAAAATACCTTTGCATCATGAAAAGGACATTCGCACTTCTTTTAGTTTCAATTTTAACATTGTTGTTCCACACAACAATGACCGCCTCGATTCTCAGTCCTATTGATTCAATCCCAGCGGTTGACTCAGTAATTGTCGGTAATTCTAAGATTGACTCCATTCTTAAGGTGGCTAAAGAGCAACTAGGCACTCCATACGGCTACGGAAGCAACAACACCAAGCGGTTTGATTGTTCTGGTCTTACACGCCATTGTTATTCGGCAGTGGGTGTTGAATTGCCCCACAGTAGCGCCGCTCAAGCCAAATTAGGAGAAAAGATAAAACTAAAGGATGCTCAAAAAGGGGACTTGATTTTCTTCAAAGGACGAAGCACAAGAGGAAAAAGCATTGGGCACGTTGCAATCGTAGTCTCAAATGAAAATGGAGAGATTCACATGATCCACGCGACCAGTAGAGGTGTAATAATTGATCACTACAACAAGTCTGAATACTATACTAGAAGGTTTGTAGAAGTTCGAAGAATTATTAATTCCTAGGCTTTTTCAAGATTCGACCATTTTCTTTAATAATCAAATCTGTTTCAGGAAAATCTAGTTCTGTCAGCTCTTTTATTTCTTTCACTGCCCTCTTGTTTGCGTCATGAACAGGGCCGCCTTCACCCACTTGAATGAAGGATATTATTCTTCCATCTTTAAATTCTCCGTCTTTATTGACTTCAACTTCGAGCATAGGAGCTGTGCCTGCGCAGCCTTTTAAACTAAATCGACTATAGGTACAAAAATTTCCTAGGCTGTAGGCAATTATTCGACCTTGGTATAGCTCTATGCCGCGCGCCACGTGAGGGCCTTGTCCAAATACAACATCAGCTCCGGCGTCGACTACAGCGTGTGCAAGTGCATACACATCACCCCTATTTTCATCGTAATAGTATTCGCTTTTCTTTGGAACTCTCCTATGACTTTCGCCTTCCGCTCCTCCATGAAATGATACAATTACAATGTCGACTTGTGCCTGTAGTTCCTTCACCATTATTTGAGCGGAGTCAATGTTGTGTATGTTCAATGTGCCATTGTTGGGTGAAAAGGCAATTAGTCCGTATTTCACGCCGTCTTTTTCCACTATTGAGGTTGGACAATCCTTTAAGCCGGCGTATCCCAGTCCCGCACCACCTAGTGCTTTCATGCTTGACTCTCGCCCTATTTGCCCAAAATCACCGCTATGGTTATTTGCTAAACTCACCAGGTCGAATCCTGCTTCTTTGAGTAACTGTGCGTATCCAGTTGGTTGACGAAATGCATAACACAATGACGGGTCATCACATTTCTTCACTGTTCCTCCCTCATTCAGAAACGTACCCTCGCAGTTTCCAAAGGCAATATCTGCTCTGCGGATTGGGTCAATTGCCTCGCTCAACAAGCCTTTCCCGTCGTTTGGCGGTAAGTAACTTTCGTTTGGAAAATTGGTGCCTAGCATGATGTCGCCAACTCCAATAATCTTGATTGTTTTATTCTTTTTGACTTTGCCAGAAGGCAATACTGTCCAATCAACCAATCCTTTTTTACTATCGATTTTTTGATAATTACCCCACACACATAGACTCGCAGAAAGCGCTATGCAAATAAATACTCCTCGCCAAAACGTGACAAAAAGGGCGTGAATAATGGTTAGAGATGAGACGTGTTTTAGCACCTCAAAGAATTGTGTTATAGGTAATAGCGGTACGAATGTATAACAAAAAAGCCCCCCAATTTCTTGGGGGGCCTTTCATTTAAAAACTTTGTTCTATCACTTCAAACTCAAATCGGTTTGGCCGATCAGATAATTGCTTTCGTAAACATAGATTTTATAGCTTCCTTTTTTCAATTCGCCTTGTGCTGTGTAGTACACACAAACATCAGTGTCTTCGTTTTGATAATCAATTGGACGTACAACGCTTGTTGCTTCCGCTTGGCCATTTACTGTAACTGTACCTGCGTCTTTGCCAGGAAGTACTTTTCCGTCTGGGCCAACAATTCGAAGAACAATGTTCTTGGTGCCTGCTTTAGCAATAGAATTTTTTCTAACAGTGAAACAAGTTTTGATCATTTCTGATTTGCTCGCTCTGTCCGTGTCAACTTGCTTTCCGCTGCTTCTTAGGTTGATACCAGTGTTTGAAAATTCTCCTGTTGTCAATACAGCACCTTTGCTCAAAATTTCGTTCTTAGAGTTAAGGTCTGTTTCTAGCTCTTTACCTCTGCTTTCCGCGTTGTTTGCGCGCATTGCTTCAGCTTCTTTCTCTGCATAGAGTCTTTCATTTGCTTGTTGCAAAGAATCGATTTGATGAATGTAGCCCTTCATAATTGTACGAAGAGTTTCTGTTTCTGCTCTAAGCTTAGAAATATCGTAGTCTTTATTTTTTGCTTTTTTGATTAGGCTTTCAAGTTGAGATTGTTGCTCAGCAATTTTTGCTGCCATCTCTGCATTGTCCGTTTGAAGGGTGTCGTAGCCCATTTTAATTTGCTCAAGTTCAACAGCAAGCACATCACGTTCGTCCATGATTGTGTTCTTTTCTCTGTCGATATAAACGATTTTTTCATTTGCGTTTTTGATCTGAAAACCCAGATAAACGCAGAGCACTGTCAATACAGCGATGATTCCGATGTAAACCTTATTACTCATGGTGGTTATTTTTTATAATTATTCCTTGCGATACGAATGTAGACCTTTCGATAGAGTGCTGAACGAAGCAACTTACAAATTATTAAAAGAGCGTTGTGATTAGAGTGTGTATGAGAAAATTGTGACGCTGAATATCGGAATTTTGATGACGAAGTAGCGAAAATGAGAAAAGATGCTATATTTGCAAACTCAATTTGAGAATGGTCCTGTGGCCGAGCGGCTAGGCTCAGCTCTGCAAAAGCTGCTACTCCGGTTCGAATCCGGACGGGACCTCTACTAAAAGGCTTCAGTGATGAAGCCTTTTTTTATGCATAAAAAAACCTCCCTAAGGAGGTTTCTTTATTATTTATCTTCTGCTTTTTTCTTTGATCTCCAAGGGATGTACCCGCCTAGACCCCAACTTCTTTCAACGAATTGGATCTTTTGATCGGCTCTACCGTTTTTATCTGATGTAAGTGTTCCTGTGTTTGGGTTTCTCTGTAGAATAATACCAGGAAGGTCTGTCCAGCCCACCTGTGCGTTTACTTGAACAAAGAACCACTTCTTAAATTCAAAACGAGCACCAGCACTCAGTGAAAAACCATATCCAGCCGGATACAGATTATTCAACCATCTTTCTCCAAAAAATGTCCAATCCGTCCAAGGAAGAATCATTCCAGCGCTTGCTGCTCCATTCATCACAAAGTGGTGTTGGCCGTTTTTACTAGTCCAAATTGGTGCGCGTTGTTCAATAGCAGCTCGGATAAAATTGAATCCATTGCTGTGATGGAAATCCATAAACTGAGGTGTATACAGAATGTATTCATTGTCAAAAGTTCCAGTGTATTCACTAAGCTCGCTATAGCTTTCATCGATATATCCGTCAATGCGCATCAATTGCGTTTGAATGATGTGGTATTTCATGTGATCTGCACCAAATGAAATTGCCGTGTTTTTTCCGATATAATATCCAATTCGTAAATTGAATTGTGGAATAGACAGTTTTACAGGATTAAAGTATGTTTTCCATAAAAATGTCTCTGGCATATCTTCAGCGTCAACGTCTTTCAATGTAAAATCAAATCCAGAGCCTTTGAAGTGAATATCACTTTCTGCATAATATGAACGATTATATCCCCAATAGACATAAAGCTGTCCTTTTCGTGAATCTGAATTTGTATTGTTTAATGGCTGAATTTCTTGTCCAAACAGAATGTTAGGAATGAATAAGAATAATAAATATGCTAGTCGCATTGTGAAGTTATTTGCGGCAAAAGTAATGCGCAATGGAAGACAAATCATTGAATAGAGCAAAAGGAATCGAAGGGGAAAATGAAGCCGAAGTATTTCTTCGCACAAAAGGACTAAAAATCATTGAGAAAAACTGGTGCATGGGAAAATTGGAAATAGATCTAATTGGCACTGTGGGTAAGCACATTGTTTTTATTGAGGTGAAAAAAAGATACAGCAAAGCATACCGTGAGCCGTGGGAGGCTGTAAATCGAAAAAAGCAACGCAACATCATACTTGCGGCGAACATCTATTTGAAAAAATCCAACACCAATTTGGAGCCTCGATTTGATATTGTTTCTATCATTCAAGATGGTCAGAAAATAGAGATTGAGCACATAGAGCAGGCGTTTTGGCCAATGGCTTAAAAAAGGCTGTACCTTTGCGCCAGTATTAATATTCAACTATGGCTTCATCGAGCAAACCCAATCCGCGGTCAAAGAACCAAAAATCACGCAAAGCGCCACTTGTAAAAGAGGACTCGAAACTCAATAAGCCTTTCGTTCCTCGGAAATCATATATTTCTAAAACTGAGGCTAGTGGCCTCATGCGATTAAATCGTTTTCTTTCAAATGCTGGTATCGCATCTCGTAGAGAAGCGGACAAACTTATTGAGCTGGGACTTGTATCAGTGAATGGTAAAGTAGTTACTGAGCTTGGAATCAAGGTAGATCCTCGTGTTGACGTGGTAAAATACGACGACAGAAATCTTCGTCCTGAGCCAATGCGTTATATTTTGCTGAATAAGCCGAAAGATTATTTAACAACCACAGATGACCCACAAGAAAGAAAAACAGTGATGTTTTTAATTCAAAACGCCTGCAAAGAGCGTGTTTATCCGGTGGGACAACTAGATCGTAATACTTCAGGACTATTGCTTTTCACCAATGACGGTGAAATGGCAAAACGTCTTACTCGACCTAAGCATGGTTTCCCAAAACTGTATCATGTCGAATTGCTTGAAAAAGTTACCGGCGCAGAGCTTTCTAAAATGCGCGATGGAATCAAGTTGGACGACGGTTTTGTAAAGGTTGATGAGGTTGATTTTGTTGGTGATGGAAAAGATCAACGCCAAGTTGGTGTGAGAATCACGTCTGCAAAAAGCCGCGTAGTAAGAAGCCTTTTCGAACATCTTGGTCATAAAATCAAAAAGCTAGACCGTGTTATGTATGCGAGTCTAACTAAAAAAGACTTGCCGAGAGGTCACTACCGCAACCTAACGGAGACCGAGATTAGTTTCTTGAAGATGATACGATAATTCACTTTCGTGAATCAGATTATAGCAAGACCCGCCATTCAATTATCGGAAGACTGGATGATTCTAGTTTTCCTTTTTGTGTTGGTTACCATTGCTTATACCAAGGCATTTTTTCCTTCACGACTTAGCCGCACTTGGAGAGGATATTTCAATGTGAGAAATATGAGGCAATCTATGCGCGAGGAATCTAACATTCCGAAAGAATATGCGTTGTTTCATTTGTCCTTTTTTCTCCTCATTTCTCTCGTTTTATACTCCGCATTGAAGTCATGGAATTTGGCGCCATTTGGAATATCTGGAGGGCTATTGTACTTGATCTGTTTGGGGGGTATTATGTCAATTTACGCTGTAAAATCCATTGGAGTTTACTTCGTAATGTTCCTCGCAAATGGTGATTTTTCTTTGACGGAATACTTGTATTCTACCTTTTTGGGAAATCGTTTTCTGTCATTTATCCTCTTTCCACTCGCTGTTTTTCTAGTTTATTCCCCTATTTCATGGGTTCCTTACATTCTTGGAAGTGCCGCGGGCGTAGTGGTTCTGAGCTATTTATATAGAATTATCAAAGCGTTAATAAATGCTTTTCTTTCAGGTGTAGGTGCGTTCTATATCTTTTTTTACATTTGCACCCTCGAATTTTTACCTATTCTCATAGCAATTAAGTTGTTAATGCCTTTGGGTAACCACTGAGAAGAAGTTTAAATGAGAGAAAACCCCTATCGGAGACCTTCACTATGGCCGAAAAAGTCAAAACAATTTTAATTACACAGCAGGACCCTGGATCTGAGAAGAATCCTTATACGGAGCTTGCTAAGAAGCATAAGCTTAAGATTGACTACAGGCCTTTCATTCACGTTGCTGAGGTAGAATCATTAGAGTTTCGCCAACAACGCGTGGATGTGCTTGAGCACTCAGCTGTAATTTTCACGAGTCGCAACGCTGTTGATCACTATTTCCGTTTGTGTAAGGAAATGCGTCTTACCGTTCCTGAAACAATGAAGTATTTCTGCATGTCGGAAGCGATTGCCTACTATTTACAGAAGTACATTCAATTCAGAAAAAGAAAAATTTTCTTTGGTCATAGCACTTTCGCAGAGCTTATGGAATCTATCAAGAAGCACAAAACAGAAAAGTTTTTGCTTCCTTGTTCAGACATTCTAAAGCCAAGCATTCCTGAGTCTTTGGAGAAAGAAAAAATCAATTTCTCAAAAGCAATCATGTATCGCACTGTTTGCAGTGATCTTAGTGATCTTGCTGATGTGAAGTACGACATGTTGGTGTTTTTCTCGCCTTCTGATATTGAATCTTTATTCAAGAATTTCCCTGATTTCAAGCAGAACAACACGCGCATTGCTGTGTTTGGAACCACAACTGCTAAGGCTGTTGAGGACGCTAAACTTCGCATTGATGTAATGGCTCCGAATCCGAAAGCTCCATCAATGAGTATGGCAATTGAACTTTACATACAAGAGAATAAATAATATAGAATATTCTAATGTTATACGGCCGTTAACCAACGGCCGTTTTTTTTTGCCAGAGGTTTTTCTTTGTCGGTATTATGGAGAAAAACGAAACTGAAATTCTACATACCCTTGCCCTCACCTATGTCGAAGGAGTGGGACCTTCAAAGGCTAAAAATTTAATCGCGTTTTGTGGAAGTGCAGAAGCCATTTTCAAGGAAAAAAAAGCAGCGCTACTAAAAATTCCAGATATCGGTCCGGTGACGGCGGCATCACTTCGGTCTGATTTTTCGCTTGACCGAGCAAAGGCTGAACTTGAGTTCGCTCGTCGTTATGACGTGAATATTGTTCTATTCCATTCTCGCGAATATCCAGACCGTTTGAAGATGTGCGATGATAGTCCGATTTTGCTTTTTAGCAAGGGAAATTTCGACTTAAATCCCAAGTTCGCTCTTAGTGTTGTTGGTACCCGTTCGGCTACTTCATACGGCAAACAAATGTGTCAAGAACTGCTTGCTGGATTGGCGCATCTAAAACCACTTGTTGTTAGCGGCCTCGCTTATGGTATTGACATTTGTGCGCATCGTGCTTCAATTCAACTTAATCTACCCACTGTAGCTTGTTTGGCTCACGGGCTTGACCGCATCTATCCTCCTCTTCACACCACTGCTGCTAAGGAAATGTTGCATAATGGAGGTTTAATAACAGAGTTTCCTTCTGGAACAAATCCGGACAGAGAGTTGTTTCCAACCAGAAATAGAATCATTGCCGGACTTTCTGATTGCACGGTCGTTGTAGAGACGGATAAAGCTGGAGGAAGTATAATTACTGCGAACATAGCGAATAGTTATGGGCGCGAAGTTTTTGCTTTTCCTGGTCGTGCTAACGACCAGCATAGTTCTGGTTGTAATAATCTTATTCGTCGCAATCTCGCGGCGATTTTAAATGGGCCTGAAGAATTGATTGAATACATGAATTGGAACTTAGATACGGTTGGTGTTAATAGTCAGTTAGAACTTTTTTCTGATTTAACAGAAGGCGAATTATCGATTGCAAAGCTTTTAAAATCAAAGGGGCGCCTGCCTGTGGATCGAATTTCAAATGAATTAAATCTAGGATTGACGGCTACTTCATCACTTTTATTGGAACTTGAATTCAAAGGAATCGTAAGAAGCTTGCCTGGTAAAATTTATGAGATCGTTTCGTCGTTAACAATCCGTGTGTGAATATTATCTCAGCGGACATTCGAAAATTGTTGATTTTCTTTTAAAATTGCATGGGTAAACACACTTTCGATTGTAATACCTCAAACACAAACTCAACAAATATGTCATCTAACCAAAGAACTATTCAGTTTCCATCGATCATGGAGAACATCACTCTAGCTGAGCGATTGGTTGACGAGGTTTGCGCGGAGTTCCATGTAAAAGAGGATTATTACGGCGAATTGCTCATTGCAATGACAGAAGCTGTGTATAATGCAATTGTTCACGGAAACAAGCTCGACACCTCAAAGCAGGTTAAGGTAACATTCGATGTAGAGGACAAGAATATTGTTTTCCGTATCGAAGATGAGGGCTCTGGCTTTGATTACAATAATCTTCCAGATCCAACAGCACCAGAGAATATTGAGAAGCCTCATGGACGTGGTGTCTTCTTGATGAGAAATCTATCTGATAAATGTGAGTTCGAAGACAATGGACGAATTTGCATCATGCACTTTGCGGTATTGGAGCATCAAACAGCATAATCAAAGACAAAATATTCAATTTAAAGGGGCGCTAAGCCCCTTTTTTTCGTTTCTAGGCCTTACGGCTCGTCTTTTTTCTAATCCCGTCCTTCTTGCTCGTCTAATAAGGTCGTTTTTTGGTGAATTAGTGCTGAAAACAAAGTCTTTCAACAATTGATTCTTAACTCTATTCTGAAGCCCTCGGTTTGTTGATGCCTAATCGCGTGAACTTTGCTTTCTATGGGTAAAATCACATTTCACAGCGAGGGAGTGCCCTATGTGCTTCCCAATAAGGCTTTGTTTCGTCAATGGATCACTGAAACGGCTCTATCTCACGGCAAAACCGTGGGAGATCTGGCTTTTGTGTTCTGTAGCGACCAGTATTTGCTCGAAATGAACAAGCAATACCTCGATCACGACTATTTCACCGACATAATCACATTCGACTATTCTGAAGGCGATGTAATCGGAGGGGACATTTTTATCAGCGTAGATCGAGTTGAAGACAACGCTTGTAAAAATCTTGTTGATAAAAAAGTGGAGATGCAACGTGTTGTTATTCATGGAGTTTTGCATCTTTGCGGCCACAAAGACAAGAAAAAAGAGGAGTCGGAAAACATGCGAAAATTGGAAGATTTAGCACTCTCCAAATACCCTCAAAAACAGTAAAAAACGAATGTTCCACGTGAAACACCAAAATAGATGTATCCAAGCTACGATGTCATAGTTGTCGGTGCCGGCCATGCCGGAAACGAAGCAAGTGCCGCTTCCGCGAACCTCGGAATGCGCACATTATTGATCACGATGGACATGAATAAAATCGGTCAAATGAGCTGTAATCCCGCTATGGGAGGAATAGCCAAGGGACAGATTGTCAGAGAGATAGATGCACTCGGAGGTTACAGCGGCATCATATCAGATCTCAGTGCAATTCAGTTCAGAATGCTCAATAGATCGAAGGGTCCGGCAATGTGGAGTCCACGAGCTCAAAACGATCGAATGATGTTTGCTGAAGAATGGAGAAATGCGCTGGAATCAATTCCACTTCTCGACTTCTGGCAGGATATGGTTAAAGAAATCATCATCGAAAACAACCGTGTTACAGGGGTAGTTACAGCCATGGGCATCACTTTCAAGGCGAAATCAGTAGTGCTTACAAACGGAACCTTTCTGAACGGTATCATTCATATCGGCGAGAAGCAATTTGGCGGCGGAAGAATCGGAGAAAAGCGAGCTGAAGGCCTCACAGAACAGTTGACAGCACTAGGGTTCCGTTCAGGTCGTTTAAAGACTGGTACACCTCCCAGAATCGATGGTCGCTCTTTGGATTATTCAAAAATGGAGGAACAAAAAGGGGACGAAAACCCACAGAAATTCTCCTACACCAATACGAAACCGCTCTCTCATCAACGCAGTTGTCACATCACTTACACCAATCAAGATGTGCACGATGTGCTGCAAACTGGTTTCGAGAAAAGCCCAATGTTTACTGGGCGAATTCAAGGAACTGGGCCACGCTACTGCCCTTCTATTGAAGATAAAATCAATCGTTTCGCAGACAAAGACAGGCACCAAATTTTCGTGGAGCCTGAGGGATGGAAGACAGTTGAAATCTATGTAAACGGATTCTCCACAAGTTTGCCAGATGACGTGCAATACAAGGCGCTCCGCATGATTCCTGGCTTCGAGAATGCAAAAATGTTCCGTCCAGGATATGCCATCGAGTACGATTATTTTCCACCAGATCAGCTCAAACACACGCTTGAGTCCAAGGATATAGAAAATCTTTTCTTCGCGGGTCAAATCAACGGTACCACAGGATACGAAGAAGCTGCATGCCAAGGGCTAATGGCTGGAATAAACGCGGCTCAGAATATCAAACAAGCAGACCCTTTTGTTCTCAACAGAAACGAGGCCTACATAGGCGTTCTGATCGATGACTTGATTACCAAGGGCACTGATGAGCCTTACCGCATGTTCACTTCGCGTGCTGAATACAGAACTCTCTTGAGACAGGACAATGCCGACGAAAGGCTCACTCCATTATCTCACCTGCTAGGACTCGCAGGAGACGATCGTGTAAAGCGCGTAGAGCAAAAATTAGGGGCCAAAAATCGATTATTAGCCCATTTCGCGAGTTATGCCGTGGAGCCATCCCAAATAAACGATTTATTGGCTTCTAAAAGCTCCTCTGTCATAACCCAGAAAACAAAAGCCACTGCCCTACTGTCTAGACCACAGATAGAACTTCCTGATTTGCTGACGCTATTCCCCGATTTAGCATTGCCAGTAGCGGACGAACCAGATATCGCGATGGAAGCTATGGAGCAAGCGGAAATCCAAATCAAGTACTCGGGATATCTCGAAAAAGAAAGAGATCTTGCCGATAAAATGAGCAGACTTGATCACGTACCTCTTCCGATCAATTTCGATTATTCCAAGCTGTCAAGTTTGAGTATGGAAGCGCGTT
>JBJOKO010000044.1:0-11505 GCA_046046035.1 Bacteroidota bacterium
ATGATTATGATGAGCCTGTCATCCTATCTACCGAATACGTGAATCCAATTCTAAGGGTAAGTGGACCTTTTGATTACTTGGTTTCAGAACTAAGTACTATGTACCGATCTGAAGGAAATGTTGCGAAAGCGATGTGTATCCAACCAACAAGTGCTGAAATGGTTGATATTACTTTGCTCTATGAGTGGAGATCTTTTCTAATGAAAGAACCTATTAATGATGAAGAACGATTCCTGCAAAAATTCTCATGTTTGAAACTGGATCAAATTGAAGATTGTATTGCAACAATTCACACCTTTAAAGGCGATCTTATTCAAGCGCGTCAGATTATGCAGTTTTCATCTTATGGGTCGAATTCGCAGGTTTTGGGAGATCCATTTTCATATAGAATTAGAGATTGTCACGATTGCGACCACCAAGAATTTGCGCAGTGTTGTGAGCCTTACACAAAGCTTCGAATGATTGAAGAAATGTTTATGTGGAAAGACGTTTTGGTGAAAAAACCAAATTTCTTAGCGGCATTGAAATTAGGAAATGCTTATTATAATTTGTCCTATAATGGCAATTGCCGCAGGTTCTCTGAAGTGCCTTATCCAAGTTATGGTCTCAATTATTCTCTAGACGAAAATGACTATTACTACGATTGGTATGTCGATATGTCAAATTATAATACTGAAGTCTATATGGCAGAAGATTATTACAAGAAAGCTTTGAGCTTAGCTACAAATGATGAAGAAAAAGCTTTAGCAACGTATCTGCTTTCTAAATGTGAATTGGTACACTTTTACAATGACGGCCATGAACCAAATGGAAGCGACTTCATAGCTGGGGAATATTTTACCAAATTGAAATCGTATGAAAAGACTGAATTCTTTGATCTAGTTCTCAATGAATGCGGCTATTTCAAGACTTACTACACTAAGAAATAACAAGTTTGAAGGTTTTTTCATAGTATTGGGATGCTAAACCCATACCAATGAATAAGATTCTAACAATTGGAATAATATTACTTTCACTTCATTCTTATTCTCAATCTTCAATTAGCGATTGCGACGGCGCAATTGTTCTATGCAATGATGTTTATTCTGAAGATCAAGCAAGTTTCAATACAGGAAACGTTGTTGAATTTACCGGCAATTGCAATGGCTTCCTTGAACAAAGCAGTGTGTGGTATACTTTCACGGTTCAAGAAGATGGAACTCTCGCTTTTACGCTAACTCCTAATACACTTTCGGATGACTACGACTGGGGTTTGTTTGATATTACCACTGGAGGTTGCGCTGGTATTGGTTCTACTTCTCTAGAAGTTAGCTGCAATTCTTGGGGAACATTTTCCGGAAACAATGGCCCAACCGGTATCAGTTCGGCCCAAGGGGGCATAGCCAATACAGGCGGTCCGGGTGATACAAATGGACCACCATTCAATGCGGATCTCAATGTCACGGCAGGCACAACCTATGCACTTGTGGTAATGAATTGGACGAATAGCTTAGATGGATACACCATTGATTTTGGTGAATCTACAGCATCTTTATATGATAATGTTCCACCCGCACCTTTGAGTGTCGAGGTGTCATGTAGCAACAATAGCTTGACACTTAATTTTTCAGAACCGATAGTTTCTTCATCAGTTCAAACATTAGATTTTGAAATCACGGATCCAAATGGACAACCGTTAGATGTTACAGGAGCAATCACCTTTGGTGGAAATGTTCAAGATGATCAAATCGTAATTGACTTATCTGAATCATTGCAAATTGAGGGAACTTATACTCTTACAATTACGGATGCTACAGGACTTGTAGAAGATGCTTGCGGAAATTTGGGAGAGGGAAGTATAACTTTTGAAGTGGTTAATTTGCTCACTTTTGAAATAGCCACAACCACCGCATGCAACGGAGATGATGGAAGTATTACCATTGAAAATATTCAAGGTGGAAGTGCTCCGTACACTTATGAAATTAATGGGAATTCTCAAACATCTCAGTCATTTCTAAATCTTGGGAATGGAAACTATGAAATAGCCGTGGTGCAGCAAAATGGATGCACTATCACACAGAATGTAACAGTTCCCAACTCATTGATATCTGTTTCTATTCCTCTTCAAGATACGCTCTCATGTCTGAATGCGGAACTTATAATAATGAATGTTGATGTGCAAGGAGATGCGCCTTTTACATTTAACTGGTCATCTGTTTTAAGCCTAGGGATTAAAGAAGGGGCAAACTCCATTTCACCATTGATCAACTTACCTGGCATCTATACTTTAGAAGTAACAAACGCAGATGGATGCACAGAACAAGATGTGGTAGAAATAGTGGAAGGCGAGCTTGCAATTGTTGACTTGTCGACTATTATATTCCCCAATATTTTTACCCCAAATGGAGATGCTTTGAATCCCAATTGGAAGCCATTTTTGCTTTCCAATCCTGCACTAGATCTATTGCAAGTCCTTGATGAATATAACCTGATAGTCTACAATCGCTGGGGTGCAGAAGTGTTCAACTCAAATGGTAAACCAGAGGAATTCGACGCGAGTGATCTTTCGGATGGAACATATTTTTATCATGTTGAATACGCTACCAATTGCGGCAATGGCGACTCTGGTGTTAAAGAAGGAACAATCTATGTTTTAACAGGAAAATAGTTTCTTTTTTTTACTCAATTTTGAATTAACCTCGATACATTCGAAGTCAAATTCTTGATTGTGAATATTCCAAATTCTAGTGAAAAAAGAGTCGTCATCATTGGTGGTGGCTTTGGTGGATTGAACCTCGCAAAAGCTCTTCGCAACAGTGATTTTCAAGTAGTACTTCTAGATAAACATAACTACCACGCATTTCAACCTTTATTTTATCAAGTAGCAACTGCCGGACTAGAACCGGGCAGCATTGCCTATCCATTTAGAAAGATATTCGCCCAATACGAGAATTTCTTTTTCAGAATGACAGAGGTCACGTCTATTGACTCGACTGCTCAAATTGTGAAAACAACAATTGGTGATATTCATTTTGATTACCTCGTTATTGCAACCGGAGCGACATCCAATTTCTTCGGATTAAAGAATGTTGAAGAGAAAGCAATGCCGATGAAATCAGTTGCTGAGGCGCTCGATATTAGAAGTCTAATGCTTCAAAATTTGGAGAAAGCAATTCTAAGTTCTGATTTACAAGATCGAGAATCTCTTATGAGTGTGATCATCGTTGGCGGTGGACCAACTGGTGTGGAATTAGCTGGCGCGATTGCAGAATTAAAGAAAGATATTTTACCAAAGGATTATCCAGATTTGGATATTCGAAATATGAATGTCCATCTTATCGAAGCAAATTCTCGATTGCTCAAAGAAATGGCACCAAAAAGCAGCGAAAAGGCTGCAGAAGCACTGAAGAATATGGGAGTTGACATTTGGCTTAATTCACGAGTTGCTGATTATGATGGATATAAAGTGAAGTGTGTTGATGGAAGAGAATTGGGCGGTGCCATGTTGATTTGGGCGGCAGGTGTAAAAGCTGTTATCCCTAACGGTATACCCGCTGAATCAATCAAAACAGGCCGACTCCATGTGGATGAGTACAATAGAATTGTTGGACTAAAAAATGTTTTCGCAATAGGCGATGTTGCCGCGATGATTACAGAGGCAAATCCTCTCGGCCATCCAATGGTAGCTCAGCCTGCAATGCAACAAGGAAAGCTATTAGCGGAAAACTTAATGGCCTGGGAAAGGGGAGGAGAAGGCAAAACATTTGTCTATAAAAATCTTGGTTCTATGGCCACTATTGGTCGCAATAAAGCAGTCACAGAACTTCCAAAATTCAAATTATATGGTTGGTTGGCATGGGCTGCATGGCTCTTTGTGCATGTTTACCAACTAGTAGGATTTAGAAATAAGATTGTCGTACTAGTGAATTGGGCACAGAATTATTTCCGTCACGCTCGCGATTTGAGATTAATCATTCGCCCATTCAAACGAGGGGTCTAACCCATAGAGGCAGCTCGTTTCAATCTGTCGTTAATAGCTTTTCCAATGCCGTCGTGAGGAACTGGTTCAGCTAGAATAACATCAATTTGAAGACTGTCTAACTCTCGCATAAATCCAAAGAGATTATGCGCAGCTTCGTTCAAACTAGAATTCAAAGACAATGTCCGATCTTGAGGTGATTGGCCTTTGGTGTTCCAATACAATCGACCTATTTTTTTTCCATGATGTCCTTTTTCTAGTTCAGGAATGTCACCTAAGAAAAATGGAATTCTCGGAGCATAATGTGATGTAAGTTGCCCCGGAGCGTTTGGTTTGCTCGTGCTATGAGCAGCAGAAATTATAGGAAGACCGAATTTTGAAAGTTGCTTTTCGTCTATTCCCCCCCAACGCAATACATGTATCTCTTCATCGACTATCTGAATTATAGTCGACTCAACCCCTACATCGCACGCCCCCCCGTCAAGTATCAACGGGATCTTCTCACCCAATTGATCATCTACATGCTGCGCTGATGTGGGAGAAATATATCCAAACGGATTGGCACTCGGAGCGGCCAAAGGAAATGAGATAGACCTCAGAAGTTCCAAAGTCAATGGATGATTAGGCATCCTAATCCCCACAGTATCAAGTCCCGATGTAACAATATCAGGAATCAAATCCGACTTTTCAACTACCACCGTCAATGGACCTGGCCAAAGCTCATTGGTAATTTCCAATATTTTAGGGTGAATATTCTGACCAAATTTGTTGATATCTGATTGTATTCCAATATGAACAATCAATGGATCAAAATCAGGTCGGTTTTTCGTTTCAAAAATCTTAACCACAGCTTTCGAGTCCGTGGCATTCGCAGCTAATCCATAGACCGTTTCTGTGGGAATGCCCACCAGCTGCCCGATTCGTAAGAAAAGAGAAGCTTCAGAAATTTCTTTGGATATAATCGCCATGCGGCAAAATTAAGACATTGATTCCTTTTAAAAATTATTGGAATCCTGTTTAGGGTAAAATCAATCAAAATTGAATAGAGATAACATATTATATTTCGCCTCGTAAAACCTGTAAAAAATTTTAACCAAGCTAAATGAAAAAATTGCTACTCGCTGCGTTTTTCGCGTTCAGTCTGTGCGCTCAATCTCAAGTAACCCCTCCCGGTTATGCAATGAGCGAACAAGAAATAAGTCAAATTGCAACTATGGAACTCACCTCATTCAATCAAGCTGACTTGATTCGTGAGGCTGAAGAAAAAGATAAAATGGGCCAAATGTCGATGTATGGTAAAATCATCGATTGGAATGTAAATGCTAATAATTCAGGTGTTTGGACTACCATGCCTAATGGCGATCGTATTTGGCAATTGCGTTTTAGAACTGCAGATGCTAAGGCAGTTGGTGTTCTTTTCAATGATATGTATCTTCCAGTAGGTAGTCAATTGTTTATCTACTCAGCTGATAGAAGCTATTTCGAAGGACCTTATGATTCAAATGAAAACCATCCAAGTGGTATTTACCGCACAGGTGAAGTTTTCGGAGATGAAGCTATTCTTGAATATATCCAACCTGCCACAGTTGTTGGAGAAGCACATTTGGGAATCCGTGGCTTTATCAACTTTTACCGCTTCATCCACGATACGCGCGAAGATCGCGGTGGTGTTGGTACTAGCGAAGCATGTGAAATCGACGTGAATTGTCCAGAAGGAACTGATTGGGTGAATGAACGTCAAGCAGTGGTGCGTCTTAGCCTTGTTGCTGGCAACGGCGTAGGTCTTTGCACCGGTACTCTTGTAAACAACACTTCTGGTGATTGCAAAAATTATGTACTTACTGCAATGCACTGCACCATTGATTCTGATGCAAGTGACTTGTTGAGTTCTACTGTTCGTTTCAACTTCCAACGTGCCAACTGTGGCTCTGGTAGTGCTCCTCAAGCTCAACAAAAAGTAGGTATCATCCTAAGAGCGGATAGCAATGATGGTGGAGGTTCTACTGGTTCTGACTTTGCTCTTGTTGAAATGGACGATTCTATTCCATCATCTTGGGATCCTTATTATGCTGGTTGGAATGCTTCTACTTCAGCGCCATCAGCGGATTCTAATGGTCACAAAGGATATTGCTTGCACCACCCTTCAGGAGATGCTAAGAAAATCTCTACTACAAATACTGTAGTTCAAGGAACATGGGGTGCTTCTAATCACCACTGGAGAGTTACCTGGGTTGAAACAGTTACAGAATGGGGTGTTACAGAAGGTGGATCTTCTGGTTCTCCTTTGTTCGATAAAGATCACAAAATCGTAGGAACATTGACTGGCGGCGGATCATTCTGCAGCGCACCAACTGCGAGCGATTACTATGGTAAAATGGACAAGCACTGGACTGGTAATCCGAATCCTTCAAATGAAGATTTGGTGGACTGGTTGGATGCTGCTGGTACTGGTCTTACTTCACTTGGTGGAGCTTATCCAAATACAAGTTCTAGCACCCCTTGCGCTCCTGTGGTGAATGTAAATGAATTGTCATTTGAAAATGTAAGCATCTATCCTTCTATTGCTTCTGAAAACCTTACAATCAGCATTAATGATGCTTTGAAAGGAATCAGCGCTCGCATTTTTGATTCAGCTGGTAGAGAAGTTTCTTCTTTCCAATTGAACGATAACCAAACTTCATTGAATGTGACTTCTTTCGAAATAGGTGTTTACTTCATCTCTTTCATCGGTCAAGATTCAAACTTTGTTACACAGAAATTTACTGTTGTTCGTTAATCATTGAACAATCAAAAAATACAAACCGTCTCACCTTTGGTGAGGCGGTTTTTTTTTGACCTAATATTGACGAATGAATTTGACACTTGAAAAATCATGGATGAACGAAATAGGAGAGGAGCTATCCAAACCCTATTTCAAATCCTTGTTGAAGTTTGTTGAAAACGAATATGCCTCAGGTGTTTGTTATCCTCCAGAGGATAGAATTCTAGCGGCATTCAATCATTGTCCATTTGATAGAACTAAACTTGTCATCATTGGTCAAGATCCTTATCACGGACCGAAGCAAGCAAATGGATTGTGTTTTTCAGTCTACGATAATCAGCAGATGCCTCCTTCTTTGGTTAATATTTTCAAGGGACTAAAAGAAGACATCGGCAAACCAATTCCCAATAGCGGGAATCTAGAGCGTTGGGCCGATCAAGGAGTACTTCTATTGAATGATGTACTAACCGTGAGAGCAAAAACCCCAGAATCCCATAAAGGTCAAGGTTGGGAAATCTTTTCCGACGCAGTCATTAAAGTTCTTAATGAACGAAAAAACAACCTGGTTTTTCTTCTTTGGGGAAGCAAGGCTGAGAAGAAGGGCAAATTCATCGATACTACCAAACACCTCGTCTTAACCTCAGTTCACCCATCACCGTTATCTGTTTACAGAGGATTTCTGGAGAATAAACATTTCTCAAAGTCAAACGAATATCTTGTTTCCAAAAATATCACACCGATTGAATGGTGAGATGATTATCGAATTACTTCAATGTTGCCTGTTTGTTCGCCACTAGCGCCATTACCGCAATTGGTTGAGTATTTCAAGATGTAGAAGTAAACTCCATCCTCAACATCATTTGCCTTCCATGCTTTCGGATTGGTTGTTTCAAAAATGGCGGTACCCCAACGATTGAAAACTTGCAACTCATAAGTATCGAATATTTCCAAAAGATCAAATCCAGGATTGGTCAATAAAAATGGCTGCCAATTGGAATTTTTATCATCGCCGTTTGGTGTAATGATATTTGGAAATAACATGAACGATAAGTCAATATTGAAATCTTCATCTTGATAGACATCGATAATCTCAGAAGAAGAACATCCATTTTCATTTGATGTTACTGTGATTTCATATTCACCAGCTGAGTTCACCAAGGGAGCAAGTGTGTTTGAACCACTAACAATATTGCCTAGTCCCGCATTCCAGCTAATTGAATAATCAGTAGCGTTAGATACAGAAATTCCCTCGAGTGTTATACTCGGGCGAATGCAAGTGAGACTATCTTGAAGAGATGCGGTAATAGTAGGTTGGGTAAAATCAGAGGTAATAACTATGCTTTCGTTTGAAGTACAACCATTTCCAGGGTTAACCACGGAAACATTATAAGTGCCTGCATTGCTCACTTGTATAGAAGGATTAGTACCGAAAATATTGCCACCGCTGGTCCAGAAGTACTCTGCATCATCACCATTGGAAGTGGCAGTAATTTGTGAAACAATATTATTGCAATCGAGCTGCTGAATTCCAGATATGTCAACTGTATATGGTGTTAAGTTCTCCGTGATTTCAAAACTGATAGAAGAGCTACAAAACCCTTCAAAATCGGCAGTTACAAAATAGGTTCCTGGCGAATTCAAGGTTATGTTATCCTCATTCAAACCTTCCAAAATGGAAGTGGGACCTTCAGCCCAATTGTAGTTCAGCAATAGATTCAGATTTGATTCTGCTTGCACAACAACATTCGGATTTTGACAAGTGATCTCAAGAATACTCGGAATCGTAATCACGAGATCCTCTACAACCACAGTAATGTCGGCATCGACTTGATTGCCGCACAAATCTGTGAAGTTGACAGAATAGGTTGTTGTAACTGGGGGAGTAGCTGTTGGGGTTGCTGAATTTGGGTCATCTAAGAAATCTACCGGAGTCCATGAATATGTTCCATCTGCCGAACTTCCAGCACTTAATAATGCTGATGCTCCTGTGCAAATGTCTACTTGATCACCAACAGAAAGGATATTCTCTTGTAAGCAAACCGTTTGATTGTTGTATGAACCTCCAGTAGCAGCTGTAAATCCCCAATAAACCAGAGACTGACCATTGAAAACATCGTCAATCAAATCTACCTGACCGGCAAGCCTGAAAACGCAATCATAATAAACATTGATTGTTTGCGTTGCGGGGTCCCAAGTGATTTGTACTGTGTGGTTTAAGCCATCTTCAACATTGTTTCCAAAGGGATCAATGTTTACTGGTCCGGAGATATTACTTGCACTGTTGTGATTAATATCTCCATCTCGTTCTATGGCCACGTGATCTTGAAAAGGATCTCCATTCTCACCATTCTGCCAAGTGTCAAATTCAATTCCGAGTGAACCAGTTCCAAAGTTCAAATACCCCATTCCACCGCCACTTTCGCCAATCGCATTTGTACCAACTGTCTGAAGTACAAAACAAATTCCGTCGGCACCATTAGCGTCAATATCACCGAAATTCATTTGAAACATCAAATCAAAAGGCTGATTCAAGTTAAGTTGATCACCATACCAAACGGTACCATTTTGAGTCGTAAGTTCCCCGGTCAATTGATAGCAATCGTCTCCTAATGAAATAGCACTGCCATTCAAAAAATAGGTTTGTCCTTGAACTTGATTAGAAAACGAACCGCAAAGAAAAAGGGCAAACACAAGGAGTACATTGATTTTGAAACTCATAATTCAAGAAGGTGTGAGATGAACACTTAATTTCCTTCAAAAATGGCGATTTTTATTCAAAACTCAACAATATTCCTTGTTTGCCCTTTTGCAAATGCCAATAATTCTAATGATGCAAAGTGATTGTTTGGGTTTCACCGTTTGGTCGGGTCAACACAGCTTCATCATCGCATTCACCATTTCCATAGTCAATTGTGAAAGTGCCAAGGGGCGCTACAACTTGAATTGCACCAGAAATGATATAACCACATGAATAATCTATTGTTAAAGGAATAGTTGTGCTTCTTGGAACTATTACTCCATTCGGACGAGTAACTGAACCAGTTCCTTCAATTGAAAGGACATTATCGCCACACTCATCGGTTTCGAAACCACTAATCCATGTAATTGTTTCTACAAAATCTCTTTGGAATGTTGATCCATTGTAGGTGATGGAAACATCCACGATACGATTGAAGGTTGGTTGATCGCTACTATTCGGACCGAGATTGGTGGTAGTGCGGCTTCCTTCTATTTGAACAGAATTGATAAAGTAATTTTCAAAAGTTACCGTGCGAACAGCTCCGATATTTATCAATTCATCCGTAAGATGAATGAAAATCTTGCCGCTCTTGGTTCTACCATGAAGGTCTACGCAGCCATCTCCGTAATCTACAGTAATTGTTTTTGGAAATGTTTCACTGTCTTCTGTCACAACAGCACATGAAGCAACTGGCCAATTAATTCCACAACCTCCAGATCCACTTCTCAATGAAACTGCATCTTCATCATCCGATAATGATTTATCCACCATGGATGAAACGTTTTCGTTACTTAAGTTTTCGCTATCAAAAGCGGTTTCTTCTTTGTCCTTGCGGCAAGCTGAGAGAGTTAAAAGCGCAGCAGATAAGGCAATAAGCCCAAGTTTATTGATATTCATCTTAGTAATGTGTTTTAATTAGTATTCAACCTTACGACCAAATCAACGAGTGAAGGTTTAAAACAAGTGTGAAGTTTTAGGTGTGAAGTTTGAGGTAATAAAAAATATTGAAAACTAGGTTTTCAAGCTAATGTATTTTCCATCAACCATCAGCCCTAAACCATCAGCCATGAAGGATGTGGTCTGACGCTTCGGCAACAAGATCATAAACATGTTCGAAGCTGTTATCATCACCATAGTATGGATCGGGAACAGCTTTTAAATCATGAGTGCTTTGATAGTCGAGTAGGAGTCTTACTTTTTCTTTAGAAATATCATCAGGACTCAAAGCTTGCACGTCGCGAAGATTGTTGCGATCCATAACATAGATGGCATCGAAATCGTGAAAATCGTGCTGTTTTAATTGACGAGCCTTTAGATTCGAAATATCAATTCCATGTCTTTTCATGCAAGCAATTGCTCTTTTGTCGGGTGCTTCACCCACATGAAAATCGCTTGTTCCTGCTGAATCTACTTCGTAATCGAGATTTGCTTCCTTAATTTTTTGTCGCATTACTCCCTCGGCCATTGGTGATCGGCAGATGTTTCCCAGACAAACCATTAAGATTTTCATAGCAATTCTCTATTTAGCAAACATTTTTAACGATAAAGCAAGCTTTGATTTTAAGTCTTTTCTTTCTACGATGTAGTCCAAGAATCCATGTTCCAAAACGAATTCAGCGCTTTGGAAGCCTTCAGGCAAATCTTTACCGATAGTTTCTTTAACAACACGAGGGCCAGCAAAACCAATCAATGCTTTTGGTTCTGCAATATTGATATCTCCCAACATGGCAAATGAAGCGGTAACTCCACCTGTTGTAGGGTCTGTTAGAATACTTACGAAAGGCAATCCGTTGTCTGCAAGTTGAGTAAGTTTAGCAGAAGTTTTAGCCATTTGCATTAATGAAAGTCCAGCTTCCATCATACGTGCACCACCACTTTTACTAATGCAGATAAAAGGACAATTGTTTTTGATAGCATGGTCAACACCACGAGCGAATTTTTCACCCACAACGCTACCCATTGATCCACCAATAAATCCGAAATCCATACAAGCCACAACGGCTTTAGCACCTTCAATATCACCAAAACCTACGCGCAACGCATCTT
>JBJOKO010000045.1:0-11355 GCA_046046035.1 Bacteroidota bacterium
TATGATGTACTTCAAACAAACGATACTCCTTCTCCAGATACTGATCTCTTGCACGAATCACTTCGTAAAGAGATTGAGCGTTCGTTGAAGACTCTTACCAGCCGTGAAGCTGACGTTATCCGTCTTTATTTTGGTTTGAATGGAGAGCATCCATTGACACTAGAAGAAATCGGAGAACGCTTTGATTTGACACGCGAACGCGTACGTCAGATTAAAGAGAAAGCGATTCGTCGTCTTAAGCACACAAGTCGCTCTAAGATTCTTAAGTCGTACCTCGGATAATCCCGAAACACATACTCATAAAAAAAGCCTCCTATTTAAGGGGGCTTTTTTTATTCAACTAAGTGAGAAAAAGTGGAAACAAATGCACACAAATGGAAACAAATGAACCCAAATGAAAACACTGAGGCAGTTAGACAGTGTGACAGTGAAATTAAGTGAACACAAATGGAAACGAATGGAAACAAATGAACCCAAATGAAAACAGTGAGGCAGTTAGCCAGTGTGGCGGTGTGACAGTGAAATTAAGTGAACACAAATGGAAACGAATGGAAACAAATGAACCCAAATATTAATTTGCATTAATCATTTGGGTTCACTTGGGTGCATTTGGTTGCACTTGTGTTCACTATCACACTACCAAACTACCAAACTATCGCACTACCAGAATCTCCACGTCCAAGATCTCATTGTTTGATGAGATAGCGCGGACAGCGTATGTTCCTGGTGCTAGTGTGATTTGTTTGATTTGAGTACCTTTTACGTAATCGTTTGCTACGATTTGCCCCATTGCATTGTAGATCTGAATGTAATCTGTTGTTGCAGGGATATTCACTGTAGCAGTGCCAGCGCTTGGGTTTGGATATACTGATAGAGAAGCTTCAACAAGCGTCTCCTCTACTCCAACTATTGATGTTGCTGGTGAAGCAACAGGACAACCATTGTTTACCCAAACAGAATAAGAACCGCTCACAGAAGGAGTGTAATTGATATCATTAGCACCTTCGATGATTTCGCCATTGAGCAACCATTGAATTTCAGAAGTACCATCGTAGTTGGTGAAATTGAATGTTCCTGATTCGAATACTACTACTGGTTCAGCAGCAGGGAATTCAGAGATCAAGATATTGTCAACTGTAAATGCTGAACGGAAACCATCGATTTCATAAACCAATTTCACAGTGTAAGTGCCTGGGTTTTCGAATGTATAAATGGTATTTGCTTCGCATGCAGTAGTTGTGCCACCATCACCCATTTCATAATAGCAAGCAGTTACGTTTGCAGCAATTGCAGAAGTATTAGTAAGGGTAACAGTTCCGCATTCTTGTGTGTAATCTACACGAGCATCAAGAGTGCTAAGCATGCAAGTCTCGGTTTGAATTCCTTCAGGTCCGTTAGTTGTTTCGCTGCAGAATTGTTCGAAGCTTGAACCACTAAGGAAAACGTAAGAGCTCAATGCGCTATCAGACATATCGGCAACGATAAGTTTGATGTGATATACTTCACCAATTTGAAGTGCACCGATGCATGAATGTAGTACTGTAGTATATCCATCAATACCTGTTATAGTTCCGTCAGAAGCGATGTAGTATTGAGAATTCAATTGGTCATTCACTGAATTAATACCCACTGAAGTGGTAGTACCTGGAATAACAGCCAAGTTCGTCGCTCCATTGGTGAAAGGACCTGCGATGCCAGGACCGCTAATAAAGAATCCGAATTGGTCGTTAAATGCAGAATTTACGAATTCTGGATATTCTGTTGAAGCAAAAACATATTGAAAAGCCACAGAGTCGCCGGTTGCGATGAAATCGAATTCAAGCACTGCCGCTTCACCAATGTAAAGGGCGTCTGTAATTAGAGCAAGTACATCAGCATCTTGAGGGTTGTAATACGTTCCATCAGGATATAGACCGCCTGCAAGAACTTCATCAGTAGCTCCAGTGGTCATCATAATACCTTCTTGGATACCAATTGTGTTGTTGGCATCAGTGAAAGCAGCGATTTGGAAATGAGGTGCATCAACAGGTCCACCGTTGAATGTTACGTTATTTACAAAGATCCCGTTTCCCACGAACATGTCCTCAACAATCGATTGGACGCTCGATGTAGGCACGAGAGTAGGTTGCGCCACCGCTCCGCAAGCGGCAGAAAGTGCAACAAATAGGGTGTAGAGTTTTTTCATTTAGATATTGGTTTATAGTGCAATATAGGGAATGATTCCGGATTTCTGATTTCTGATTTCGAAAAGAAAAAAGTTAAACCAAATGGAAACAAATGAACCCAAGTGAACCCAAATGATTTCGGATTCCGGATTTCGGATTTCGAAAAGAAAAAAGTTAAACCAAATGGAAACAAATGAACCCAAGTGGACCCAAATGATTTCGGATTCCGGATTTCGAAAAGTGAAATAGAATTCGATTTCAACGCTCTGTAATACTAAATCAAAAATCAGCAATCAATCCTTCGACAGGCTCAGGAACCATCCTTTGACTAGCTCAGGAACCGTTTGTATGAGTATCTTCGCGGCATGAGTGGAAGTCAGCGTTACGACTCGGTGCAGATGTTGAGGGGGATTGCGGCCTTGATGGTTGCTGTCTTTCATTTGGCCACTCATTCTAATCCAGAAGGACCGCTTTTGGCTGATGGAAATCCTGTGAAACAATTGTCGCTTTATGGTCCTACGGGAGTGTTTGTTTTCTTCGTGATTTCTGGATTCGTATTGCCTTTTGCAATGAATAAGTCTGGTTATGTCGTCACGAAGTTTCCGCGTTTCATGGCGAAGCGCTTGATTCGACTTGAACCGCCTTATTTAGCAACGTTAGCCCTCATTTTGCTCTCTGGACTAGCTTATGCCATCAAAGACCACACTGACTTTATTATTGAACCAGCGCGCTTCTTTTCGCATTTCCTATATATGTCGCACATTGCGGGACAAGAATGGTACAATCCCATTTTCTGGACACTAGCAATCGAGTTTCAATACTACTTATTAATTGCGCTCACCTTCTCTTGGATCAACAGTGATTTGTGGTGGAAGCGTGCTACTTGGATTGTAGTTATGGCTGCAATCAATATTGCACTACCCGACGACCGATTTATTTTCAACTACATCTCCCCTTTCATCTTGGGATTTGTCGCTTATTATTTAATGATCAAACGTCTTTCTAAATGGGAAGTTTTGCCATACATCCTGATTGCTTTTTGGCTGATGATGCAATATTTTGGACGTGACTGGGCGATCGCTGCCTTCTTTGCTTTCTTCTTTATTTATTTCATAAATCGTGTCAACAAATGGCTCGACTGGTTGGGTGAAATATCCTATTCACTCTACCTCACCCACGGTTTAAGCGGAGGCAGTATTATCTATTTGCTGATGGAACATTACCACGAAGTATGGCAACGTATCACTATACTTTTTATCGGAATAGCAGGCTCGATTCTATTCGCCTGGATCTTCTACCGCATCGTTGAGCTCCCCGCGAAAAGATGGGCGTCGCGATTTTAGCGCATGGATGATGGATGAGGGTTGAAGTTTGAAGTTTGAAGTTTGAAAAACATAAAAAGCCCTGAAATATCAAGTTTGAAGGCTTTTTTCTTATAACTTTCTTCTTCTTTCTTTTTAAAACAGCCAACAGCCAACAGCCAACAGCCAACAGCCAACAGCCAACAGCCAACAGCCAACAGCCAACAGCCAACAGCCTACAGCTTATTGCCTATAACCGCCTTCACAATCCTATCATTATTCAAAACTAGAATTGCACCTAGGATAACTTTTATGATCTGGATGGAAACTGGCGAGTTGGTTTGACTCTGCACATTATAGTCATTTACTTCTGCTTTGAAGGCGTACACAAGATGATATAGCAGTGGTGCCAAATTATCAATAACCAAAATAGCTCCGATGACTATCAAACCAATCTTCATTAGACCGGTTGCTTTCATTTCACCTAAATCGATTCGTTCTTCTTCAAATCCTTTATCTAAGCCCAACATATCAATCAGACTATCCGTCTTAAACATTATTGCTAAAAACAAAGCTGCCCAAATCAATACCACCACTATAGACATTACAATTACGAATGGCTCCTCCTCCATCGAAAAAATACTGAAATTGGTCAATATCCCGCTAAACAAGTAATTGATGAAAATGTAAAGTCCGAATAGCTTTGCTATAATGCGGAAAAAGTCTCTTTTTGTCATGATTAATAGTTTTCTAACGCGAAAGTAACCAATATGGCTGATTTCTGAGGTTTGATGGTTTATGTATGGCTAATGGATGATGGATAATTGAATCTTATCAGCTCTAACTCATTAGTAACCAGCAATTAGTAATCAGTAACCAGTAACCAGTCACCGGTCACTGGTCGTTTAGTCGTTGAGTTTCAGTTTTTTGTTGTATATTCGCGGCCCCTTTGCCAGTAAAGGTTAATAACTGGAAAACAGTGTTGTAGCACACCAGCGCTGATTACAAACATTACAACCCCTTCTTCTTTCGTGTGCCAGGCTTGCCTGAAGATGAATACAAATTAATGCCAAATGGCTGAAACAAAAAGAACAAAGGCTGAAGAAGCCAACGTTGATCCAATCGAAAACGCTGCAGAAATTGAGGCAACTCCTGCTGCTGCTGTTGTTGAAGAAGAAATTGTGGCTGAAGAACCACTAGAATTGTACAGCACTGCAGATGATGCAGCTTACCTTACTAGCACTGGTGAATTCAACTGGGACGCTTACGAAGCTGCTGGTGGATATTCAACTGAAGATCGCACTCGCTTCGATGGTATCTACGAAAGAACTCTTTCTACTATCGCTGAGAAAGAAGTTGTTGACGGTACTGTAGTATCAGTTAACAAAAAAGAAGTTGTGGTTAACATCGGATACAAATCTGAAGGTGTTATCCCAGTAACTGAATTCCGTTACAATCCAGACCTAAAACCTGGTGACGTAGTTCCAGTTTACGTAGAACTTCAAGAAGACAAAAACGGACAATTGAAAGTGTCTCACAAAACTGCCCGCGTATTTAGCGCTTGGGGTAATGTGAACCGCGCTTTGGAGTCAGGTGAAATCATCAAAGGTGACGTTAAATGCCGCACTAAAGGTGGTCTTATCGTTGACGTATTTGGAATCGAAGCATTCTTGCCAGGTTCTCAAATCGACGTTAAACCAATTCGCGACTACGATGTATATGTAGGCAAAGTGATGGAGTTGAAAGTGGTTAAAATCAACAACGAATTCAAAAACGTTGTCGTTTCTCACAAAGCTCTTATCGAAGCTGAACTTGAAGAACAGAAAAAACAAATCATGTCTGGCCTTGAAAAAGGTCAAGTACTTGAAGGTGTTGTTAAAAACATCACTAGCTACGGTGTATTCGTTGACCTTGGCGGTGTTGATGGTCTTATCCACATCACTGACCTTTCTTGGGGTCGTATCAATCATCCAGAAGAAGTGGTTCAACTTGATCAAAAAATCAACGTTGTTATCCTTGACTTTGATGATGAGAAAAAACGTATCGCTCTCGGCTTGAAACAACTTTCTTCTCATCCATGGGATGCTTTGCAAGAAAGCCTTCAAGTAAACCAAAAAGTAACTGGAAAAGTGGTAGTTCTTGCAGACTACGGAGCATTCGTAGAAGTAGCTCCTGGTGTAGAAGGATTGATCCACGTTTCAGAAATGTCTTGGAGCTCTCACCTTCGTTCAGCTCAAGATTTCTTGAAAGTTGGAGACGAAGTGGAGTGTGTTGTATTGAACGTAGACAAAGACGAGCGTAAGCTTTCTTTGGGTATGAAACAATTAATGACTGATCCATGGGAAGGTATCGAATCTCGTTTCCCAGTTGAAAGCAAACACAAAGCTAAAGTTCGTGCATTCACTAACTTCGGTGTGTTCTGCGAATTGGCTGACGGAATTGATGGTTTGATCCACATTTCTGATCTTTCATGGAGCAAAAAGATCAAGCATCCTAGCGAGTTCTGCGCTATCGGAGACGAGATCGAAGTTGTAGTTCTTGAGCTTGATAAAGACAACCGTCGTATCAGCCTAGGTCACAAACAACTTGAAGAAAACCCATGGGATGTATTCGAAACAGTATTTGCTGAAGGATCACGTCACCAAGGTACTATCGTGAAGAAAGAAGGTAGCCACGCTGTAGTTGCTCTTCCATACGGTCTTGAAGGTTTCTGTATGAACAAAAACCTTAAGAAAGAAGATGGTTCAACTGCAAAAGGTGAAGAAACTCTAGAATTCATCGTTCAAGAGTTCAACAAAAACCAACGCAAAATTGCCGTTTCTCACACTGGTACTTGGAAAGAAGAAGAAGCTTCTGCTGAAACTCCTAAGAAACCACGTGCTAAACGTCCAGGCGAAGGCGGTGGTGCTGAGTCTTCACAAGCTGTGAAAAACGTTAACTCACAAGTTGAAAAGTCTACTCTAGGTGACTTCGATGTTCTTGCTAATCTTAAAGATAAGATGGAAGGCAAAGAAGGCGATGCTGCTGAGTAATCGACATAGATAACTTTATAATAAAACGTCTCGCTTCGGCGGGACGTTTTTATTTTTGCCCAATTAGAATATCCCATGATTGCATACAACCCAAAAGACTGGTTCACTTTTATATTCCGTTTTCATAAAGCGGATACATTCAGAAAACTACTGCCACTTATAATCGGCATTTGTCTATACTCTTTACTCATTGCATTTCTCGAAATGGAATACTTCAAATTGGCCGAAACAAGCCATGTGAAGAACATTCCTATCATGCACGGTATGTTGGGATTCGTCATCTCCCTCCTACTCGTATTCCGCACCAATACGGCCTACGATAGATGGTGGGAAGGACGCAAACTATGGGGAGCTCTCGTAAACAACTCTCGCAACCTTGCAATCAAACTAGCGGCAATACTTCCGGTAAGCGATAAAGAACACCGCGCATTCTTCCGCAATGCAATTCCTGCTTATGCATTTGCATTGCAAAAACACCTACGTTCGGAATTACCAAACCACGAAACTGAAGATGGATTAAACAGCATTTTCCAACATATTTCTAAAGACAAACATGTGCCCAATCAAATTGCGGCTTTAATGACAAAGCGTGTGCATGAACTTGTAGGACAAGGAAAAATCACAAAAGAAGAATGGATTATTCTCAATAATGAACTCATCTCTTTCACCGATATATGCGGTGCTTGCGAACGAATCAAAAACACTCCTATCCCATTTTCATATAGCATTTTCTTGAAGAAATTTATCTTCTTCTACGTGATGACACTTCCTTTCGGATATGTATTCAGCCTCGGCTATTATGTTATCCCAGTAGTAGCATTTATATTCTACGTACTGGCTTCATTAGAACTAGTAGCTGAAGAAATCGAAGAACCATTCGGCGGCGACGAAAATGACCTCCCAACAGAACAAATCTCACAGAACATTCAGAAGCATGTGGGGCAGTTGTTGTAGGATTTCGGATTCCTGATTTCGGATTCCTGATTCCTGATTCCTGATTTCGAATTACGGTCCCTGAGCTTGTCGAACGGGTGATTTTTGATTTTTTATTTATGACGGTTCCTGTGTTTTTTATAGGCGGTTTTTGAAATGATTTTTTCATTAAATTTCCCTTTCCGTTTATAAATCTCCCCACGACCCCACGACCCCACGACCCCACGACCCCACGACCCCACGACCCCACGACCCTTGCCAATGATCCGCATCTCCGCTCTCTTTTTCGCTTTATTCTTTTCGTTGCCTTTGGTGGCGCAGGAGTATCGTGTGAATATGGGTTTTGGAATGGGAGATATTGGTCCGGGATTGAATGCGTTTAAAGAGGAAATCAATTATCACAATAGAGTACTTTATCCCAGCTCACTTCGACCGATTGATACTCCCCTTGCTGTGCGCGGCGTTTCGGTTGATTTCATGATGGGTTCTTTGAAGCCAAATTCACTTTACTTCTTTTGGAATTGGAATAACAAGCATGTGATCACAGATGGTGTGCTTACAAATCCAGATACTAAAAAGACATTTAGAATTGCTTTTAAATATCGTCACAACACTTTGAATCTTGGAGCTATCGGTTATAGATTCAAAGGAAATTTTAGTCTCGCATTTAGTCCGTTTGACGTGGGGTATCTCAAAGTTTTTTCAAAAAGATCTCCTAAGAAATACGCCGAACTCTACGATGTGGACAATCATATTTTATCAGATCATTTCACTTTCGGATGCAGTGCATATTTAGAATACGTACTATTCAGACAAGTAAATATTCGCGCTGGATATTATTACACGTATAGCGATAAAGTATTCTACGACAAAGAAAACCCACTTCGTAAAATCATCTACACCCCCAGCCAGTTCTCAGTGACGGTGCAGTACATGCTGACCCTCTCCGAGTAGTTTGACAGTGAGACAGCGTGGCGGTGTGACATTTAGTGAACACAAACGCACACAAGTGAACCCAAATGAACACAAGTGAACCCAAATGAACTCAAATGCACACAAGTGAACACAAATGACTGAATAAACCGGTCTTTTTCATTTGGGTGCACTTGTTTCCACTTGTGTGCACTTGCTTCAACTAATATCATTTGGGTACACTTGTTTCCATTTGGGTGCATTTGGTTTAACTATCCAACTAACACACTATCTTTACGGCACTTAACTAATCCAATGAGCCTCTTGACACACAAATTACGGGTTGTCTTGTTTTTGGTATTCTCTCTCCTTTCAGCAACCAACTTCGCTCAATCCTCCTATTTCAACATTGGTTTCAACGTTGGGAATCTTGGCAATGGAGCTAATTCTCTCAAAAATGAAATAACATTGTACAACCGAGTTAAATATGTCGGTTCAGACAATCCCATAGAAAATCCGAGCTTCGTAAGAGGAGTCAACTTCGATATCCAATTGGGTGGAGAAGATGCAAAATCATTCTATGTATTTTGGAATTGGAGCAATCGACATGTAATTGCAAAAGGATCCGGAATAGATCCTCTCACTGCGCAAAATGTTGATTTCAGTTTTAAGTACCGTCACAATAATCTCAACATAGCTGCCTTCGGTTTCAGGTTTACCGACAACTTTGGAATCGCCTATAGCCCTGTAGATATTGGGAAATTAAAAGTGCTTCTCAAAACTAACGACGGAAAATATGATGATTTTTATAATGTAGAGAAAGGCCTTTTGTCAAGCTACACTGTTTACGGCTCGAGTTACTATCTGGACTATTTTATAAATAACAAAATCAATATTCGCCTAGGGTATTATAAGAGTTGGGGCGGCGTAGATCTTCGCGACCAAGAGGATGTATTGACGGTACATCATTACAATGCGAATAGATTCACATTGGCTATTAATTATAAAATTGGTCTCAATGATTAATGCTATGAAACTTCTCCTCACTTCACTCCTATTTGCTTTCACATTGCTTGGAACAGCTCAAACCAAAGGTAGTTTGACGCTAGATGTGAATTTGAACTATAGCGGATTTTTTAAAAACAAAGACATTGATTCTTTTAAGGAAGACTATGCTTCTGTTTTTAAAAATTCAAAATTATCGAAATTCACCAATGTTGGAATTCCTTTCAATGTGCAACTTACAGGGGCATATTGGGTGTACGATAATTTCGGAATTATATATGATTACTCTTATTCGCGTTATGGCGAACAATTCGAAATGGAGAATGGAGAAATCAGAAAATTCGAACACACTTTTTCTACTCCACTAGAAGCAGGGTTGTGCTTTAGCGGAGGTGAACGCTTCATCCTTGGATTCAAATTAGGAGTCGCTAATGCACGTTTTAAAAGTCAATATATCTATCGCGACGGCACAGTGGATATGAATTATAACTCGCCTTACAACGGTGTTTATTCTGCTTTTGGTTTTTCTTACAAAGTCGATTTGTTGATCAAAGTATTACCTCAACTTTATCTCACTGCGTCTTATGGAGGTGTGAGTGGTTCTGAATATTCAGACAAGAATTTCATGAAAGGAATCGACAACCACGCATTGAATGAAACAATCATGTTTCCTTCTGAATACACCAATTATGCCTCCTATATAGCTAGCGATAATGCGATATCTTATCCGTATGACTCATACGCAAAATTGAAGTATAGCGCACTAAACGTGGGATTGACGTATCACTTTTATTTGTACAACAATGAATAAGAAACACCTATTCTACATTATCGGCATTCTTTTTTTAGGAAGTGTTTTGACTTCTTGTGAAAAGGACATTGTGATGCGCGAAAAACTTTCGGGTCCAAAGACGATATCATTATATCAATGGAAAAAGATGGACGCTGAAGGCAACTTTAGTGAAGTGATCTACGATACCACTGGTTTAGGAGATTTGATTCTTTGGGACAATGCAAGTGAGTCGATCAACAACGTAACCTATCTTGGAGAAGAAGCTCCTGCAGGTTGGTATTATGCCAACGTTGGTGTCAACGGCACACACAACATTCCGATCGGTTGGTATTCAGATTATGAAACAAATTCAAGTTTTACTTTCTGGAGTGAAGACGACCTCGGTGGCAAATACCGCGTTACATACGCCATGGAAATCAAAGGAAAAACTATTCACCTAGAAACAGTATATCACACCGAAGACGGCGTGTTTAGTGAGGTGATTGAGATGGAGGATCTTGATTAGTGTGGTCGTGAGACGTTTCAATAAGTGAACTCAAATGAACTCAAATGAACACAAGTGAACCCAAATGAACTCAAATGCACCCAAGTGAACACAAATGTACCCAAGTGAATACAAATGACTGAATAAACCGGTCTTTTTCATTTGGGTGCACTTGTTTCCACTTGTGTGCACTTGCTTCAACTAATATCATTTGGGTGCACTTGTCTTCACTTGTTTCCACTTGGTTTAACTATTTTGTCCCCTAGTCTACATCACTCAGTTCAATCTCGAGCGACTTGGTGCTTAGGATTAATTCTGCTAGAGATAGGATTAACGACACGATGAAGAAGATGAGTGATGAGGCGAAGAAGAGTCTTGCTAATTCCATTTCCACTATATAAATCAAATACATCGCAATGATCGACGCTAGGATACTTAAAACCCCGAGTATCTGCATATTTTTAATCATTCGAATACGAGTCTTCAAGTTCTTGATCTGCGCATGCACCAAAGGATTGGTGGTGCCATCCGAATTTTTATAACGATCATGCAAAGTCCGAATCACATTAGCCAACGCTAAAAAACGATTGGTATAAGCCAACATGATCAAACTGATCGCTGGAAAGAGAAGCGCGGGGGTGTTTATTGTGATGTCCATGGTCGTGGGGTCGTGAGTTGTTTCAATAAGTGAACACAAATGAACTCAAATGCACCCAAGAGAACACAAATG
>JBJOKO010000046.1:0-11247 GCA_046046035.1 Bacteroidota bacterium
GATAGCTGGTTGGTACTTTCGCTTGTTTGCCCAGAAAAAATGGAAATTCTAGAATCTCAGGATAAAAGAAAAAAGTTAATGACATCGCACCTCAAGAGCAAAAAACACTAAATGTCTGTATATCTGCGCATTAACACCAAGTCGTTTGGTTCAAAAAATGTTAGTATCCTGTTGATTTAAAATTCGTTGTTAGCGCTAACAACGAATTAAATTTGTCCCATGGCAAAAAATCCAGACAGAACAACCTTGATTAAATCTCTAAATTTTGAGATTAGCGAACTTGAGCGCAGGCTTGAGGTTCTTCGCGCTGCGATTCAGGTTATTGGATTAATTGACAATGAAACCTTAGGTGAAGCTCCTGTTTTTACAACAAATAGAACAACCTTGGTTGAACCAACGAAATCAGAAAGAAACGTATTCGACCTACTAGCGCCGCTCTTTGAGGAACCACGGGCATATACCGTATCTGAAATGTATAATTTTCTGTGTGAACATCCCGAAATGAAGGACAGGAACAACAAAGTTTCCGACTCACTCTTCAGGTATTACATTCAAAGACTTTACAAGACTGGGTTTCTTTTTAGATATGCTGCAGAAGGACAGCCTAATGAGAGAAAGTATTGGTATTCAACACGCAAACACTTTCTTGAAAACGGCTACCCCAACATCGAGCTGAAACGGCACATTTCTAATTCATTAAATGAATATTTCAAAAAATCCCTCCTTAACGAAGGAGGCAGATAGCAGAAGAGGCTTCGGCCGCAGTATTTCAAACTGGTCATTTTCAGTTTTAAATACAACAACTGTGGGAAAGACTCAATGAGGCGGTAGAGCCGCGACAGTGAAGAGATTACCATCAAATCTTCTTAATTGTCTTAACTGAGTTAAAAGGGAGGCGGCAACCTCCCTTTTTCTTTTTTCCTTTGCAAACATACTACAGAGTGATTAATATTCAATGAACGACATCCCAGATTCATTACGCAATTTGTTTCCTTTTGAACCAAAAGCCGCATAATACTATTTGTTCAATTATCGAGTTCAAAAGAAAGCAAACGTCGAACAGTATTCGGCAAGAACCTTTTTCCATACCTTGTCTTAAAGCCAAGTTCGTTTAAGTGCTGTGCGATTTTGCTTAGGTTCATCCCAGAGCTTCGACACAGATTCGCGACCACTGCTGCTTGTCTGTTTTGAGTGTTTTCACGCGCAAGAATTCTATTCCGCACATGTCCTTTTTCTCTTGCCGCGGCATTCAAATTTAGTGGGGTTCCTAGTTTTCTTCCGCTTGCTTTAATTTCAGCAAGCGCTGCCTTTGTTCTGGATGAGATTAACCTTGCTTCTTGTTCTGCTAATGCCGAAAATATGTGGATTGTAAATGGGTTGGCACTTGGCATGTCGCAAGCAACAAAATCGATACCCGCCTCCATCAAAGAAGATACAAACTTGACATTCCTTGCTAGTCTGTCAATTTTAGCAATAAGCAAAGTTGCACCATTTTTTATAGCTGCATCAATTGCTTGTTGAATTACAACACGGCCTCTCTTATTAGTCCCTGTTTCTACTTCGATAAATTCTTGAAGGAGTTCACCTGTTTGTGATTTGATAAAAGAGGTTACAGTAGCCTTTTGTGCTAATATTCCTAAGCCTGCTTCGCCTTGCGACTTGCGACTTACTCTATAATATGCGATAAATTTTTTCATGGACATCTTGTTATCTGCCTTCAATCCAATCGAGAATATCAACCAACATATCACAGTATACCACCTCGTATTTCTTCACAACTTCACCATTGCGTCTCATGAAGGTAATAGTGTAATCATCTACCCAACGAAGTTCTACTTGCACATATCCCTTGTGTTGCATTCCATTCACCGCAAAACGAACGCCTCCTTGAAACTCTTTGCTTTCTGGAAGAGCGATGAACTTCTGAGCACCGATTGCTCCAAGAAACCAAAAATCTAAGGCTTTTATTTGGTTGATTATTGTCTTTGCGATTGTAATTGATTGTGATTCCATTTCTTTGAAAATTAAGCTATGCGTTATTTATTACACCCCAAAGATAAGTCAAGCTTAATTTAAAAACAAGAATTACTTCATTTTTCTTGGAATAAATACAGCCTGACTTAACTTTACCGAATGGAAAAAAGCCAAAAAGCGAAAGTTCTACGTCTGAAAGAACTAATGAAAGAAAAAGGTACATCTCGAACCGAATTGAGGGAAAAAGTTGGGCTGACTGAAACCTCGATTAGCAACATAAGCTCTGGATTGCACTTACCTTCGATTGAACATCTTCTGAAAATTGCAGAAGCATTGGATGTTGACATTAGAGAAATGTTCAATCCAACCAAAGCAAATAGTGTAACAGACCTCGAAGTGAGCAAAGCAAAAGAACTGCTTGCTGAAGCCCTGAAGCTGTTAGGGGAAAGAGAACCATGAAACCCTGCACGGAGCCAATAAAGGGCCTCAAATGAGCCTTATAAGCGTTCTGTAAGAACCTTGATGGCCACGTTTTCACTATCTCGCCTCACCAATGGAAACGTATGAATAGCAGAATTAAATCGTGGGGTCTGCTCTCATTACAAAAATTCCTATTTAAAAAAATCATATTGGGCAAAAAACTTGCTGCAAAAGGCTTACTTTCTGTGAGATACGATTTTGAAGGTACTAACAAACCAGATTTTCCATTAGAGAGGCTTAACTCAAAGATAGTTTTAGACGCCTTCAAGGATAGACCTTACAATTTGTTCTTGTTTTGCACCAATATAAATGGAGCATTCACAGACTATTTCTGAAGAATTCCGTTGGAGTTCCTAACAATTCGAACGCAGACAATTGAATATGAATTGAGACAGTTTTTAATAACTAAAAACCTCATGTAGACAAGGCAAGAAGCACAACCATAATTCGTTTATTTGCAATATATTAAAACTAATACTACATGATTCGATTAAATGAGGTAATAAAGCCACTTAAAGAGATTAACTGGAATAATGACAACGGCACGCTAACGCTAATTTTCGATTCAGAAAAAACCGCAAAAGAATTCAGAATAGCAACAATTGGAATGGAAAGAAGTTTTTCATTGAAAACTAATCTAGTTAAAGACTCATTCTTTGAATTTTCTTTTGAGTACACAATGGACAATGCCCAAGTAACTCGGTTTAGTGTTGTTTCATTTATGAATAAAGAAAATTACTCATTAATGAGAGAGAGCACTAAAGAGAATACTTGGAGTTGCCGAATGAATATTGGATATACACAGATAATTCCTTTAGAATCTGGTGATTTAAAGGTTGATATTCACTAATAAGCAACAAAAATTGAGTAGAAAGTTATTCACGTATATTGGTCGCTCAAACAGATAAACAATGGAATTAAATAAGGGTTTTCAAATATTGGAAAGCAAAACAATAGCACACCAGGTGGACTATGACGGTATCACAAAAATGGACTATGTATATGAATTTAATGTTGATGACTCAACGGTCAATAGCATTGAACTTAAATCGGGGTCATTCCATATTTTTTTTGATTTATGCTTATCTGGTAATGACAGAATCAAAAACAGAATCATGTTTAGACGTCAATATGAAGTGTGTATTGATATTTATGAAAACACAAAAGCGAGTTTAGCTAGTTCGAGTATTGATGCATATAACGCAATTCGGAAGATATTTCATACTGAATGTTTAGACGCTAATGAGAACTACAAAAATGCTGTGTCCGCAATTGAGCTTTTATTTCCCATCGATGCAAACGGTAATGACAAAATACAAGCTCACTTTGACATGTATTACAGGTTATAGACCCAAACGAGATTTCAAATTAGTTTTTTTCAAAAACAAATTGAACATAATAGGCTTTTGGCTAGAAAAATCCACGCCGCCTTCTCCCATAAGGAGGGGGCCCTACCCCCCTCCCCCGCAGGAAACTTAAATTTTCAATGAGTGAATTCGGTTACCGCCCTTATTGTACACAATTTTCAACCTTTGATTTAAGCAGGCATGAATGTGCTTGAAAAAATTTCCAGATTTTTTTCATCGAAAATCATCATCCCAAAAACTCACTGGTTCTTCATCCTCTTCCATCAATGGCGTGACATGCACAGATGGTGCAATGCCAAATTCTTCAACAAGCAATGAATTGAACACCTCCTGTACAATTCGAGCCTCTGAATCTTGGCAAAGAAAGCTGTCGTGAATAGTATATGGCACAATGCCCTTTTCGCGTAGCGCTGGCATTACTGAATCTAACACGCATTTAGCCTCTGTTTTTTGGAGCGCAATAGCCAGCGAACTATTATCAGCACGATTCACTCTTTTAATGTGCTCCATTATCGTTGGAAAAAGTTCATGGAAGAAAGATTTGTCAAACGGAAAGCTATCATTTTCGGAAAACATAACACGATAAACCAAATTCTTGATTTGGTCTCTTGTCCTGATTTTTTGTCTTCTTTCAGAGAGTTCATTTTGGAGAAATTCGTAGAACCTGCCTTCGACAACAAGCTTTCCAAACCTCGCCAATTCATGTTCATCTATCAAGGTTTCATTCTTCAATGTTGCGTACAAAAAGAATGGCTGTGAATTTTTGATATCAATGTTTACAAGGGGTTCTTTTGAAATAATAAATTTCCTCAAATAGCTTGGCAAGCTTGTAAGATTAGTATCCAACCTTCCATTTGTTTTATTCCTTTTGAAGAAAAGAAACCCATCGTTTATGGCATTCAACCTTGTTGAATGGACGATGAATCTATGCATGATGTGGTGGAGTTCCTTTCCCTTTGGATGAATAATAATATCAAATCGCTTTTTTGGTCCACCATCACGACACTCAATAATATCCATAATATCATCAACTGAATATTTCAAATTGAGTTGACTGGTCAATAATTGAATCTCTTCAACTGTTCGCTGAAGAACTGCCTTTTGAGCGCCTTTCAAGTATATTTTAAAACACTTGTAGTATCTAGACTGAGCAAACTTCAGTGAGTTCAGTTTAACCTCTCTAATGGCCTCAAATTGCTTCTGAATGCGCCTATTGATTTTATGGTCAGTTATTTCAACTGGAACTGTTTTGCTCAGATACTCGGCTGGTATACGATACGATTTGGATTTGGCTTTGATTTGATAGTAATCATTTCTAAGTAACAATCCATTTTCAATCAAAAAATTCAATGCATTGTTCAGGCCATCACTGGATGGAATTAATTCTTTGAATTGCTGCTGGCTAATTTCTGTGAATCCGAATCTATCTTGATAGTCGGATTTGTAATACATCTCTTTTCGATAGATTAGGTCAATAATTACAAATAAGTCATCTTCTCTTTTGTAATTGAGTTCTTCGATTTTTTCTTTGATAAGCACAGGAATGTATCGTCTGTACTGTAGTTGTGTTGGCAATCTGCATAAGGGTCTACTTTTATGTTATTGTCTACTTGGTGCTGGGGTAGACCCCCGATGAGCACTCGCTCATCAGGACCCAGTATCCGTTTTGGGGATATATGTAAAAATACGACACAAACTTGAAATTGTCAAGTGAGCAGGTGAAATTATTCTTGAAAAAACTAATTATACCAAGGCATACAGAGTAAATCATTCAATATTTAGGATACTATAAGACACTCCCCACAGGGGCACTTTCGTGAACAGTCTTATAGTGTCCTAAAATGTGGAATAATGCATTGAAAGAAACAAAAAATAATTAAGTTTACTCAAAATTAAAAAACTATGTATTACTACTTGGCCTGTGCATTTCGCTTCATTTTTGGAATCATTGTAATTGCTTTGTTTGAATACCTTCTCACTTGGCCATTTAATTTGTTTATAGAGTGGTTTTTCAATCTTGAGACACTATGGATGTTTCTTTTAGGATTCCTTTTGGTAGTTGTTGCTGGAGTGCTTATTGGTATGACCGCTATGCTCAATGGGTGGGCTGTGTCATTTAGTCCGCTTCCAGTAATTTCAACAATACTGATTTGTTTTAATTCACTATATTCAAACGGCCATTCAATATACGCATTGAAAGGTGTTTTGGATTGGGGACAAACTAGAATCGCTGTGTTAGGCGTCTATTTGATTCTTGTATTCATCTTAAGAGGGATATATGGTTGTTTAGGAACATTAATGGGACTTGATGAACAAAGTAATTGGTTCTGGAATTATCGTAACTCAAAACTCAGGACCAAGCACCCAAAGAATTCGAATAAGTTGGATGTGCTTGATTCTAAATAATAATTAGGGCAACAACAACGATATAGAAACTTCTTTGGAATTGATTTAGAACATCTGATTAATCACTTATTAGTTATTCGATGAACTTGTTTAGATATAGACCTCTCAATGATTACACTTTCAATGAGCTTAAGTACGGCGAAATATTTTTTCCAAATGGAAGGCAATTGAACGACCCTTTGGATATAAATGGATTTATTCGAGTTCATTTAGAAAATCCTATAGACAAAGAAACTTTCGTTAAATATCTTATCGAAAAAGAGTCTTTTTTCAGAACCGCTGATACAAAAAGCATATTTTCTAAAATAGAAGAGTCTGATTTTTCGACATACTTAGAAGAGTTTGAAAGAGGTGTTAAAAAAGTGAAGTCAAAATATGTTTTCGACCTGACGGCATTAGATTTTGACTTGTGTTCCGAAGTAATCAGAAATAATTTTTCCTCCGATTCAGCTGCGACCCTTCTATTTAAGGAGAAAATTATTAATGCGTTAGAAATAGAGGTTAACGCTGTATTCAAAAGGGCAAGAGTAGCTTGCTTCTCAATGAAGCATGATAACTTCTTAATGTGGTCTCATTATGCCGCAAGCCATTCTGGAATCTGCATCGAGTATATTACAAAACAGATAGATGAAAACACTCATATTTTAGAGATTGGTGCAGAAAACTCGAAAAACAACAAAGAGCGAAATTTTCTCAAATTATCCAAGGTAGAATACACTCCACATAGAATAAATAGTATGTTTTCAGAATTTGATTCATTGAGAAATCTAAATACCGATTCACTAAATGTATCTGAAAATGACACGCATGAATTGATAGAATTCTACAAAGGACTTTTCACCAATAAAATCAAGTTTTGGAAATACGAAGATGAATTCAGGGCTGTTCAACTAGATTTTTCTGAAGAAGAAGCTCCTGAAGCCAACATGTTATGGGTACCAAAAGAGAATATTGCGACAATTTATGTTGGAGCATCAGTGTCAGATAAAAACAAAAAAAGATTATCAATAATTAAGACCCAATTTTTACCCCACGTAAATTTAGTCCAGACCAAATACGATTCAAATGGAAAAATTACTGTTAGCGAGATATTCGGTTGAATCAAGATGAGAGTTCTATACAGCGAAACAATTGATGCATTGGATAACTTTCTTTTTGCGGTCAAGGGTGAAACAAGCATCCTATTTAATTTAGAACAGAAGTTCGGTTCAGACCAAGCTCAACAAATACTCGATGTGATGCATTACCCTGAGAGGATGCACACCTATATAATCTTCCATCTTGGTCAATTTGTCTTTTATTGTTCTTCTGATGAGTTGGGAATAACTCACATGTGGTTCATCGACTCGAGAAGTATCAATAACTATTCGAACCTGCGAAGTGAATTATATTCAATGGCATGGGACAATACCAAACTTTGCGCTTTCGATGATGAATTCGAGGCCGCGTATTCCAAGGAAATAGTTGTTTTTCTAGAACAGACATAAAAAGCGATTACAAAATAATCAAACTAAAAATTCGCCCCTGAATAAGCAGCCAACCAGACTTCAAATTCGAATTTCATAATGAGTACTTCTGTACAGAACAGTAAATAAGAAAGTGCGCCTTTAAAAAATTAAACATGCGTTTTATCACCCGGCAAATCGACTAAACCAGAAAAGATATCGACAAAAGGTATAATTTTGGGGGATGTAGCTGAGTTTTTTAAACACCAAATTGTTAAGGATAAAATTTCTCTCCTATTTTTTACGTTATTTGTCGCGCTATTTTTACAAAAACCATCTACATGCCTTATTCCTTGGACATTAAACTTACTGCGTTTGAGTACCTTCTTTCTCAAATGATGGCTTGGCACGAAGCTGAGACTGGCAGTGCTGTTAATGACCTAAGTGTTCTTAAGGTTTCAAAGTTGACTTTTTTTACCACAGCAGCAGACTGTCGTACATTGGAAGATTCATTCCTAGTCACTGAAGTTTTTGATAATTATGTTGCTATGCCTTACGGTCATGTTGAAAGTAATATTTACAGTCAGCTTAAAGCTAAGGCGGGTCAGTTAAGCAACATTCAAATTACTAAGTCTAGCGCAACTTATCTTCCTGATGGGTCCAAAGAATCGATTTTGGAGGTATTGGCGCCTTACCCAGAAATTGTTCAGCGAATAGATGATGCGCACCAGAAATTAAGGTCTATAAACCCAAAACTCATTACCATGAAGCCTTTTTACTTAGTCGACCTAAGTCATACGTGGTTTTCTTGGAAAAAGAATTATGCGGCGGCCACAACTTCAGGAAGATATAGTGAGAGTATACCTGCCGTTGACATAATCACTGAGGAAAAATACTACTTTTTATATTAACAGCCGTGGGTATATCAATTATCGCGGCTAATCAAACTATAAGTAGGCAGTTTGCGCCTGGGTGGCACAATATTTTTAATTTCAATACGCCTTTTGCTAATGAGGACGCAAAGGAATTAATGATTTTCGAGTTTTTCGAACACGTCCAAAGAGCCGAGGATGAAATCGTTGATTTGCTAAACAAGTCGGTATTACTGGGTGAATATTCAAATACTAGAGTTTTCAAGGAACAGCTAGAAAAGCTATCTATTTCCATAGCGAACATTGAGGCACTAGACGATTATCTCGATGACGAGTTTCTCAGTCTAAGTCAAGAAGTTATTAGGGAAGGTGTTCAAAAAAATCTTGAAGTAATAGTCTCCTCATATTGGAATTTTGTTTCCAAAATAGAGAATAAATATGCGCCACCTTCGAAGGTGCTAATAGACGCCTACATTGACCCTATACAAGACAGGTTGCATTCGTCACAAATGTTGCCTATGGAGTCTGAGCGAAACTTGAGATTTTTCTATGCAAACTTGTTTGTTGCTGACTGCGACCACTTCATGACTTATGAGGGAAAAAAGTACCTTGAACTTTCGGCGCTAATAGAGAAACTTGCGAATGACTTGCGCTATGCGAACAGATATCAACTCGCATTGACCATGAAGTGCAAATTTCTTGTTGGAAAAGCGCTCCTTCGGATTCAGCTCGAGGGAGACTCCAAGAGCAAGGGGAGACTTACAGGTGAAAGCAGCACTTCGGTGATTGTGCAAAAGCAAAATGTTCGGTCCATATTCAATTATACTGATTTCGATACAAACTCTGTTTTCAAGAACGAGTTTGATTATCTAAATGCTCATTATGAGTTGAAGCCTGATTGGGAAGAAGCAGTGCTGGATAGCTATGAAGCTATCAAGCATCAGAGATTCGAAGAAATGACCTTGAGGGATTTGCATGTTTGCATTAAATATTTCAAGGACTGTAGCCCCGACCAAGATGAATTGGAGAACATTAGTGATGAAATTAATCAACGCTATTTGATTACTTCGCGTAGCGGTCCTAATTCACAACTTTCATATGCATTAGCCCTCTCTTACAACTATTCTCTAAACAACGAATTTTCCTTACTGTGCGATTTGAATACTACAACAATAGAACAAGCAGAATTCAAATATCAAAGGCTTCTTTCTTCACAAAGAATAACGGGAATTAACAATTTTTTCCCACAAACAAAGTTCATGGAGTTTTTGCTTTCTCGTATTCGGGAATATTTCTCACACGAAAAACTTCTTGACAATAGCGAGGAGTGCGATAAGCTCATTCAAATATGTCGAAAAATAGAGCCCAGCTATAAAAAAAATGTGGATTGGTCCAAGGGTCATTTGAACTATGTATTTCAACTATCCGATGATTTGTGCTTTTACAAAACTGGGATTGTGGACTGTGAGAAAATATATATTTCCTCCTCATTCTTACTGCCAATACCTAGAGATGAAAAAGTAGATAAGTTTGAAAAGTATCTTGCAGAACTAAAAGTTCTTGAGACTTCGGCAATAGTCTTTAAAAGCTCCAAGAAACAATTTGAAAGAATTGAAGAGTACGCAAAGGAAATAGAATTCTTGAAAGACGAAACAAAAGCAAGAGAACACAGGACTATCGAGATTGTTAGTATTTTCACAGCAATCGTGTCTTTCGTTGCGGGCTCAATATCATTAATGAATAGTGTAAAATCAATCGGTCAAGCATTAATATTCATGTTTGCATTAGCTTCTGCATTTTGCTTATTCGTTTTAGTTTTGCTTTCATTTACTCGAACATCGCGTTCTTCGATATGGAAATCACCATCACCTTGGGCTGTGCTGGTTTTTTTATCAATAAGCTGGAGCATACTTGGATTTAATGTTCCTAATAGTTGGTTTAATTCTACCCAGCAAACCGAATCCAATGAAAACAAAAAGAGTTCCTCAGAACTCAATGGAAAAAATGGTCCATTACCATCAGACTCAGCAACTGTTGCCGTGCAGAACAAATAACATTACTTAAACGGTCGTTTAAGTGTTGTAAAATTATCAAAATGTGCTATTTGCCCTTTTGGTTTGTGGGAATTGTCAAAATGTGATTGTCTGGAACATAAGCAACATCCAAAATCGGAATCAGCCCGTCATTATCTTTTATGGTAAATAGAGCTCTTTGAATAAATTCGATATCGGTAAGCAATTTGTTCTCTTCATAGCTTAGCTCAAACCCAATATCACTAGCTGCACGATACGCAAATCTTTTTTTCTTCAGACGCATTCCGCTCACATCTAAGAAAACCTTGAGTGTCAACGGTAATGTTACGCCGTCAAGCTGAATAAACACATCAGCAAGAACTGTATTCTTATCAATTGAAACAATAACTACCTTATTTATCAAATCTAGAAATATAGCCCTCAACTTGGTCCTGTTTGATGCACTTTGAAGTAATTCTTTCGTTGTCGTTTCCACTGAGGTCCTATTCTTTAAAGCGTGTTCTACTTTAACCAATCGTATAGATATTTTCTCCAAATTGGATTCAAGTCTAACCTCCTCTTGACTGAGCTCTTCTAGTTTAGTAGAATATCTCGTAAACCGCTTTCCAGAATTACTGACTTTTGCTTCTATTTGGAGCTCCATAGTAGCTTGAATTTCCTTTTCAATTTG